>JAILRQ010000115.1 GCA_024698125.1 Acholeplasmatales bacterium | reverse complement strand
GCCCTATAGTTGTTCTTACAACAGTATTTAGGCATCCTAAAAAGGAAGGAAAACGACCTGGTGTATCAGTTTATATATCAAAGCCAATATATCCAAATGAGCTCTTAGACATGAAGGAAAGGTATCAAGCACTAAGAGATGCGGCCTATAATATAATGTGTGATACAGTTAAAAAATATGATTCATATGAATATATAAAATACGTATATAAGCCAAAAGAAAAGACTGAGGATTAAAACTCAGTCTCTTTTTTATGCTGCTATAGCTGTTGTTTCCATATTAGGATCAATTTCTATTTCAGTAGAACCTATTGATGTAAATGTTATTTGATATATATCTCCCGGAAGTCCTCCATCTACAAACGAATCTGATGCTAAACCATCATAAATTATAGTGTATCCTTCAAAATATAAATATGGTGATTTACCAAACTCAATACAAAGCTTTTTATTATATCTATACTTCCAATCAGTTGGATCTATAAGTTTTGCAAATTGATATGCACAATCATATAATGCCAACACATCATTCCTATAATACCACTGACTATTATAATACATATATTGTCTTAATACTGCTCCTCCACTAGGACCACAGTATGTAAGACCATCGTTATCAAAATTATTCACACCATATCCATTATTACGATCAATTACACTACCACTATCATCAGTTTCAAATGTGGCGTCAAACTTAAAATAATATTCATAATAATTATTAGAATCATCCATTGTATAGAATGTTACAGTAAAGTTTCCCTTTAGTAAATCATTATAGGCTTCATTAAGTCCTTCACTACTAACCTCATATCCACCATCTATAGTTTCATCTGTATCTGATATATCAGTTGACTCATCATCACCCGATGACCCTCCACCTATAGATATACTTCCTCCAGCACCTGTTGTATCATCAGTATCCTGGTCATCTGAATTATTAGATGAACAAGAGGCGAGACATAATAAACTTAGCCATAAAATTGGGAATAAAAGCTTCTTCATATGTCTCGCCTCCTTTTTCTTCTTTATTTAATTATAGCACAATTATTTATTTCTTATATGGCCAAACCCAATTTTTTACCTCATCGATATCTGTACCAAACTCATGGATATAATTCTTGTGATATACAAGCTTATCTCTCATTTGCTGAATTAAATAATCTCCTCTAGCTCCAAGTGACTTAATATGCTCAATCGCATCAATTACAAGATGGAATCTATCGATTTCATTTTGTACTCTCATATCAAATGGAGTTGTAATAGTTCCTTCCTCAAGATATCCATGAACTGATAGGTTATGGTTATGACGAGGATATGTAAGCTCACGAATTAATGATGGATATCCATGGTATGCAAATATGATTGGCTTATCCTTAGTGAATATTGAATCATACTCATCATCCTTTAATCCATGCTGATGCTTATAGTTTTCCTCAAGCTTCATTAGATCAACTACATTTACAACTCTAATTTTTAAATCAGGAATTGCAGTACGAAGAATATCTACTGCCGCAAGGGTTTCAAGGGTTGGAGTTTCTCCACAGCAGGCCATTACAACATCTGGCTCACATCCACAATCATTAGATGCCCATTGCCAAATACCTACTCCATTAGTACAATGGTTGATTGCTTCCTCCATTGTAAGCCATTGTGGACGTGGGTGCTTTGAGGCAACGATTACATTAACATAATTCTTTGTTTGAATGCAATGGTCGAAGCAAGAAATTAAGCAGTTCGCATCAGGTGGTAAATATACTCTTACTATATCTGCCTTCTTATTAACAACGTGGTCAATAAATCCTGGGTCCTGATGTGTAAATCCATTATGATCCTGCTGCCATACATGAGAGGCAAGAATGATATTTAATGACGCAATATCAGCTCTCCATGATAGCTGGTTACATACCTTAAGCCATTTTGCATGCTGTGAAACCATTGAATCTACAATACGGGCAAATGCCTCGTATGTATTAAAGAATCCATGACGTCCTGTAAGAAGGTATCCCTCAAGCCATCCCTCACACATATGCTCAGATAGATATGAATCCATAATTCTTCCATCTGGTGCTAGGAATTCATCGTTAGGCTTATAGCTACTATTCCAATCTCTATGCTCATATTCAAATACATGATTTAATCTATTAGATAGTCCCTCATCTGGACCAAACATACGGAAATTACGTGTCTTATCATTAAGCTTAAAGATATCACGAATGTAGGCTCCAAGCTGAGTCATATCCTGAGCCATAACCTCACCATGATTCTTTATGTCTAAGGCATAATCCTTAAAGTTAGGTAATCTTAAATCGCGAAGTAATAATCCACCATTAGCATGAGGATTAGCACTAATTCTATGCGCTCCCTCCGGAGCTAAGGCTCTAAGCTCTGGAATTAGAGTTCCATTTTCATCAAATAGCTCCTCTGGATGATATGATCTTAGCCAAGCCTCAAGCTTTTCTAGATGGTCTGGCTTATCCATCATGATAGGAACCTGATGGGCTCTAAACGTTCCCTCAATTTCCTTACCATCAACCATCTTTGGTCCTGTCCATCCCTTAGGTGTACGAAGGACAATCATTGGCCAATGAACAAATGAATTATCATTATTCTTACGAGCCTTCTCCTGTGCCTTCTTAATTAAAGTAATACACTTATCAAGTGTCTCAGCCATAAGCTTATGCATAGTCATAGGCTCATCACCCTCAACAAAGAATGGCTTCCATCCACATCCTATAAAGAATGATTCAATCTCCTTATCAGTCATACGACTAAACACTGTAGGGTTTGCAATCTTATATCCATTAAGGTGAAGGATTGGTAATACTGCACCATCATGGATTGGATTTAAGAACTTATTTGAATGCCAAGATGTCGCAAGAGGTCCTGTCTCTGCTTCTCCATCTCCAACAACAGTTGCGGCTATAAGCTCTGGATTATCAAAAACAGCACCAAACGCATGGGCTAGTGAATATCCAAGCTCTCCTCCCTCATTAATAGATCCTGGTGTTTCAGGAGCTACGTGAGATGATATTCCTCCTGGGAATGAGAATTGCTTAAATAGCTTTTGAAGCCCTCCCTTATCCTGTGATATATTTGGATAAACCTCACTATATGTTCCCTCAAGATATGAATTAGCTACAAAGAAATTTCCTCCATGCCCTGGACCAGAAATTAAAATCATATCTAAATCATATTTCTTAATTACTCTATTAAGATGTAGGTAGACAAAGTTTTGTCCTGGAACAGTACCCCAGTGTCCTACAATCTTCTTTTTAATATCAGATTCCTTTAATGGTCTTGTAAGCAGTGGATTATCTAAAAGATAAAGCTGACATGCTGATAAATAATTAGCTGCCCTAAAATACATATCCATTTTCTTTAGATATCCCTCTGTTAAAGGCTTTTTCTCATCAATCATACTACAACCTCCAATTCTTTTTATAATTTAATTATAATCTTTTTTAATCGATAGTTGTAATAATTAGCATTTAATTTACACGATTTTTGTAATCTTCAATACATTTGTTATAATATTTCAAATACAAGAAAAATAAAAAGCCATAAAAATGGCCTTTTACTCAAAAATATTTGTCTCATTCATATTAAAAGTTACAATAAACCTATCCTTAAGCTCATCACAAATAATCTTATAAGCCTCATAGGATCTTTTAATAAATCCTTTAGCATCGCTATCCTCAAGTGTAGTATATTCATCTAAGAAATTACCAATAAGTGATAATAAGGCATCACTTATAGGCATAATATATGTTTGAGGGCATACATTATACTCTCTTATAGCCATATCATTTAATGATTTAAAGCCAAAATCATAGGCATAATCATTTGCTAAAAGATAAAGATTCTTCTTATTTGCATAAGAAAGTATAAAATCATCAAATCTAGTATCACCAACTAAATCAATGCTATCATCTTCCTTTAGTGTATTAAAATCATCTACTATTCTTCCATCAGTAAGAGTAATAGAATTTATATTTTCTTCATTTAAAATAGAAATTAGCCTATCCTTTAAAATATTTAGCATCTTAAATAAACTCTCCTATATCTCTTTTATCATCAAAGGAATGTATATCATTTGCTAAAATGTTTTTAACAATTTGATATGCTCTTTGAGCATCTAATAGGTATGATGTGGAATTAAGTAATCTTACTTTTCTACATGCACCTGTAGCTATAAAAATTGGTAAAAGCTTCTCATAATTATCAGAAATATGTGCACAATATTCATTATAATGACGAGGCATATGAAACTCCATCATACTTCCATCCTCAAGCTTTGTATAAAAGGTATAGATATGTTCTGTAAATCTTTGTGGAACATCCATCTCCTCCTCTATTGAATGAATGAAGGTATTTTTAGATAATGGACATCCAATAAATAAAATTTTACCTCCATCCTTAAGCTTTCCAAATGATCCATCTGGAGAAGCTGGAGTTTTTGCATAATCATCATCCTTGATATAAGCTTCTGCATTCTTACCACATGCCACAACAGAATGTGTTGGATGGTTAGAACGAATAAAATCGGGATCCTTTATTGCGACATTTGTTAAATACCCTACGCAAGAGTTTTGAGCAGATTTATCAAATACTGCAGAGTCATCCTTCATACTAGCCCAGGTATGTGTAGGAAGTAGGATTAATCCATCACAAAAATAATCCTTTAATGCCCTAAGGATTGTCTCTGCTCCTCCTTCTATATCTTTAATTGATGAAAAGCTTGAATGAATCATAACCGTATCATATGGCTTTAATCCAGAAGCCTTTAAATCATTAAAAAAATCTTCATACTTAAACATTACTAAATCACCTAAGTCCATATTAACATAAATATCAAAAACATTCTATTGATTATCTTCAAAATATAGCATTTTTATGCTATAATTTAAATAATAGATTATATAGGAGGATTCGATTTATGAAATATCAACAATCTGAAGAGGATTATCTTGAGAAGATACTAATGCTTCAAGAGAAAAGTCAGCATGTTCACTCTATAGATATCGCTAATGAAATGGGATTTTCAAAGCCATCTGTTTCTATAGCTATGCATAAGCTTGAGGATAAGGGATACATTAATATGGACAAGACAGGAGTTATTACTCTTACTGATGAAGGATATAAAAGAGCAACTGCTGTATATGAGCGTCATAAGGTTCTATCATCATTTTTAATGCAAATTGGGGTTTCAAAGGAAGCTGCATTAGAGGATGCATGTGAGATTGAGCATTTTATTAGTGAGGAAACATTCCAAGCTATAAAGGGACAATTAAAGTAATGGTCACAGTGTGGCCATTTTTTTTGCACAAAAAAAGCCCTAATGGGCTTATTTTATTGTTCTTGATTTTCCTCTTCAACCATCTTTGGCTCTTCTTCCTTTTTAAGGAATGAAACAAGCTTTAGTAATCCATCGAATGCTACTGCACCAAGGGCATTACCTATAAACATAATAAGGAAGTATAATACTACCTTTGCACCAAACTCACCTGCATATGTAAAATATACAACGTTTGCTACAACGTGCTCAAATGAGCATAGAATAAATAATGATACTGGCATGAATACAAATAATACCTTACCTAAAGGATACTCACACTTCTTATGTCCCTCTACTGCAAGATAAATCATAACACCACACATCATTGCAAGTATTAATATTGAATACCATGTATCTGCCATCTTAGCATCTACAAGTGGTGTTGCAGACTCTATTAGGCTATCACCAATTCTTGTTTGCTTTAGAAGCATTGCAAGGACGAAGCATCCAAGCGCATTACCTATAAAGCATACTATTAAATCTATAAAATACTTTGGCTTATTGTCTAAGATATATCCAGCCTTACCTGTGTATAGCCAAAGGTGTGCATGGATAATTGTAAATAAACCGATACCAAACATAAATGATCCTACTACCTTTAATGCCATAGAATATGCTTGGCAAATAAGATATACAGATGCTCCAAAGCATATACATAGTCCTGATAGGAAGGCACTAGTAAAAATCATTATATACTTTTTACAAATACTATTCATAATCATTTACCTCAAACCACTATGTATTATACATAAATAATTCAAAAAGTAAATCATTTTGAGAATATTTTTACATTATTATCTTTAATATACATTGTTTCTGGCGAATCTATAAAGGTTACATTATCTAATTCTAAATTAGATATATTTCTTAATACAAATCCAACACCCTTAAACCTTTCGTTTAAATGTGTCATAGCCATAACTCCTGGCTCTGCTTTTTTATTGAAGGTTATCTCAATATTTTTTAATACAACACTTTCAATTTTTGATTCAGGAAGTCCCATAAAGAATCCTACTCCATAAGCTACATCAACGCATTTGATGTTTTTAAACTCAAATGTTGTAAATCTTGGAGTTTTATCATCAACCTCGTGAGCCTCCATATCAAATCTATCATCAACTATATCATTTCCAGCCTTATAGTAGGCATTTACTACAAATGGTGTTTTTACTGCATTCATATAAATATTATCAAATGATATATTCTCAATTACAGCATCCTTACCTCTACCTCTTTGACTCTTAACTCTAAGACCTCTATCAGTCTCATTGAAATAGCATTGAGATACAAATACATTATTAATACCTCCACTATTTTCAGAGCCAAGGGTTACACCTGCATGACCATGAGCCATAAGATTATTTCTTATAACGATATTTGTTGATGGTCTATGATAGATAGAGGCAAGCTCTATCTTTGATGACTTTATAGCTATACAGTCATCACCAACACTAATATAGTTTCCAATAATATTAACATTACTACAAGCCTCAGGATCACATCCGTCAGTTGTAGGAGAGTTTTCTGGATTTATTAGCCTCATATCAATAAATGATACATTATTAGAATAGAATGGATGACAGTTCCATGAGGCAGTATTCTTTACAGTAATTCCCTCTAAAACTACATTATCAGATGTATGAATAAATACACCCTTAGGTCTTCTAGCCACTCTCATAGTTCTATGATCAATCCAGAAATCTGAATTATTAGCATTACAGTCAACCATACCAGGTCCATAGATATGAATGTTTTTAGCACCTACTACAGTAATTGGAGAATAGAATGCTCTATCAGCTCTTCCCTCCCATGTACCAAGTACTATACCATTTGCAGTATCAGTTGGCTCAAAGATTTTATATTTATTTCTATCTGTTTCACCAATTAAAACACATGATGGTCCTAAATAAATAGACTTATTATCATCAAATATTTCAAGGGATGTAATATTATAGGCTCCGTTAAGGCATAATACCTCATCACTCTTAAGCTTTGATATAGCCTCATTAATATTTGCTGAATCATCACTAAAGCTCTTTGGAGTATTGTACTCCACAAGCTTTTTATTTAATGTTTTAAAAGTTATCTCATCATCAAAAGCCTTAACACTATATTCCTCATTTGGATTTAGGCCATAGATAGAAAAAACATTTGAAAGCTTAGAGGCATAATATTTACCGTTTAGATATACATCAAATGGCTCCTCTGCGTAATAGCATAAATCATTTTCAAGCTCTAATGTGATAGCATTAGCCTCTAGAAATAGTATCCTCATTTTCATCACCCTTTCCTAAGTGATCCCACAAATAGAATAGATATGAAATAGCTCCAAATACTAAAATAATACCAATTATCCAAAGAGCCACTCCAGATATTCCTAGTTCATCAATATCTAGGAAGAAATATGGGAATCTTGAATTCTCACTAAAGTTTGCATACTTAGTATCCTTTAAAAGATACTGTCTAATAAAGATATATGGTAAATACATCGCAACAACCGTAACCCACATAGCTGGATACCAAGCCTTAAGGCTTCCTCTCTTATCAAAAAGGAAGAAATCAAGTACCGTCATAATTGGTACTATGTAGTGTAGCATTAAATTATATGGATAATATGTAGCCTTCTTTGTATAGTCAGCTAAGAATAGCATATAAATAATACCCGTAACACAAATACAAAGTGTTGCGATTCCCTTATATTTTAAAAGATATGTATTATATCCTTTAACCTCACCCTTTAATACATCCTTTAATGTCTTAATCCAAATATATCCCATCATAAAGAATACACAAATGTTACTTAGATTTGTAAAATATCCAAGTGTTGTACTCTTATAATAATAAGCCATAAGTGATAAGGCTATTAAAGAAATAGTCATAAGTATTGTCTTATAGACTAAAGAAATAATTTTGTTATTAATCATATAAATCACCCTTTTAACCCATAATTAGTATATCACATTAAAGAGTAATTTTATGGAAAAGGAATAACAAAAAACTCTTTTTATTTCTAAAAAGAGTCTTTGTAAATACTACTTATTTAATAAGAATGATATCTCATATGCAAGGAATGCTATCATATTTCTATCATTTTGTTGCCAGACACGCTTAATCTTAGAATCAGCAAATAATAGATATCCAAGCCTTTGTCCTGCAAACGTTACTTCCTTTATAACACATGAATATATATGGTTTTCTGCACAATACATATGGAATGATCTTCTTGTTTCCTTATAGTCTGAGTAGTTATTAACATTAATAATACCCTGCTCATCTAATAGGTCTGCAAGCTCATCAAAGTTTGGTAAGGTAAAATCCTTACCTCCTTCTTTAACCTTCTTAAACATTACCTTACCATCAATATAAAGGTAAGCATGAGAAAGAGATAGGAAGTTTATAATATATGCCATAGATTCAACTACCTTCTTCTCTAGGCTCTTCTTAGGATTTGTAGTTATATTATGAATCTCCTGCATTACAGATGTAGTAATCTCTACATTCTTTCTCATTTCAATATTCTTATGCTTTTCATCAACATAGATGATGAAGCAGTTTCTTCCCTTAGTCTTTCCTCTAAATAGAGCCTTTGTAGCCTTCATTAGAAGAGTGTCATAATCTGATGCATCGCTTGGGAAGTTTGCACATCCAATTGTAACTGTTACACTAATATTTAGGGATTGGAATAAATCATTCTTAGCTCTAATATAATTATCCATTAAGTCCTTAAGCTTCTTATGTATTAAGTCATATGAATGCTCACCGTGGAAGCAAATCATAAATTGGTCTCCATTTTGTCTACCAATAACACCATCTAGACCCACACCATCTTTAATAATAGATGCAAGCTGAGATAATACTATATCTCCAACGTGTGTACCATATGAATCATTAAGCAGCTTAAAATTATCTACATTAATTATAGCTAAGGCAAATGGCTTTCCATTTGCGACAAGCTCCTTAGTATAGTTAATAATATTTTCTCTATTAACTACATTAGTTAAGGAATCAATATAAGTAGAATAATTCATATTCTTAAAATAGTCTAATGTTTTTAAATCCAGCTTTGGCATATTAAAGCCCCCTTTTATTTCATTTTCTTCAACACAAACTCCAAATACTCTAGGGCCTTCTTTGTAAGTACACTATATCCAAAAAAGTTTAAAACCTTATGGAATAGCTCCTCTTTCCTAAGCCCCTCATTATAGTATTCAATTAATACGTTTTGTATTTCTTCTCTTGGTATATCATAGATTTGTCTTTCATAACCCATACGAACATAGTCGATGTTATAAACTCCTCTATCTGGCCAAATAACCTTATCAAATAGATTATCAGTTTCCATAAACTCAAAGCTCTTTAGATGTGGAATAATTACATCTAAGGCCTTTCCACTAATCTTTGCGACACCGAATGCTTCTCTAAGCCTTTCCTTTAGTGTGTTATAGGTAAGTGGTCCCTCTGTATTTATAATTGCCTCTAAATCATAGTCTAGATTATCAAGTACTTCTTTATTTCCCTCATACATTAAATCTAGGCTTAATGATTTATAATCATCACATTTAATATATCTCTTAGTTTGAATCGCCATATATACCCTCTCAATATATCTATACTTTAATTATAAGTTATATGAAAGTAATTTTCAATTATTTATAATAAAAAAAGATGTAGGGAGCTCCTACATCTTCAATAATTATAATAAGAAGAAATTATCCTCTACCTTGACTACGTTAGCCTTTAAAGCCTTCTCGCCAAGGGTAATCTTATATGCAGAACGAGTATAATCAGTTCCCTCTAGATTTACTACTACATCAACCTTCTCACATGAAGACATCTTGAATACATCCTCATTTCTTCTTGCGCTTATTAAGGCATCAGTAATAACTGGCTTATCAGAAAGCCAAGCTATAATGTATCCATCTGCCTCATAGTTTTTTGCATAGAATTGATTACCATTTAAAATGCTTGTTCCTCTATAGATAACATATTGCTCTGCCTTCTCCTTGAAAGCATCACTTATCTTATTCTCTAGCTGAACATCATTATATTTCTTTTTAATTTTTGAAAAGAATCCGTCCTTTTTAGGCCCTTCAGTCTTTTCTTCCTTTGCCTCGTTATCTACAACCTCAGCATCAATTACATTCTTATCCTTCATAATCTTCTCTCTCCTCTTTTTCTTAATCTCTATTTGTGAATTGCGCAATATATAATAGTAGTCTTAGCATCTCTAAATAGATATATAGAATAGATACTAATAGACCGAATGCCGCAACCCATTCAAAGTTCTTAGTAGCTCCACCTTGAACATATGAAGTCGCCTCATTAAAGTTAAAGAATAGCATTATACATCCATATAGGACATATAAAAGCTCTATAAACATTACTATTCCAAAGTAACCCTTTATTACACTTGCAGAACCATCAACATTAAATAATGTTAATACAAGTAATAATAATGAAACCGCAATAATTGAGCAGAATGTAAGAATTAATAGACTTCTAAGCTTTGAGACATTTCTCATAGCTCCACAAGCAAACATTGCAAGACATACTACAAATATAACTGCGGTAGATGCTACTGCAATAACTGCAATTCCTTGATAATAAAGATCAGCTATAAGGGTTATCATTCCAAGAACGACTCCCTCTGCAACTGAATATATAATTCCACAAGGCATAGCCTTATCTGGATTACTTCTTCCTACAAAAATAGCAATTAGCCCTGCAACTAATGATACTATAAGAGCTATCATGTAGTATGATAGGTCTGCTGTTTTATATAATAAAAGTCCTCCAAGAATTCCTGAAATACCGGCAACTCCAAGTAATAATAATGTCTTTAATGTTATTCCTTGATATGTTGCTGTATTCTCAGTTGCATACGCACTTGTTGTTTCAACGTTTGTAAACATTGGATTTGAATACATCAAATAATATCACCTCACGTTATTTATTTTAGCATATTATTACATTTGCTTCAATCAATATAGGCAAATAACACAATTTCACAAAGTTAATACACTAAAAGGCAAATAGTCCAGTTTCTTCAATAGGATCCTCCTCTGGAAGGTCTCCAAAGGCTCCCATTTTTCTAAACTCCTCTGATAATGTTTGGTTTAATCTTGTTCTCTTGTTAACATCCTCAATAGATGTAAACATCTTTTCTTCTCTCTTGGCCTTGATGTTTTCAGCAGCTGATGGACCTAGACCATCTACTGCTGCAAATGGTATACGAAGTGCTCCATCTACAAGTCCACCCTCGATATTAAAGATTGCTGAATCACTCTTCTTAATATCTACTGGAAGGAATTTAATACCACGAGCCTTTGCCTCAAGCACTACCTGTAGGGAAGTGATTAAATCATCATCCTTTGCAGTACGCTGGCTCATACCAATAGCCTCAAGATCTGAAATCTTCTTCTTAATGTCAGCTTCACTACCAAGCATTGCATATACATCATATGCCTTTGCTCTCTTTGATAGATATGCACTATAGAACATAGCAGGCTTATAAACCTTAAACCAAGCAATACGAAGTGCCATTATGATATAGGCAATCGCATGGGCCTTAGGGAACATGTACTCTATTTGCTCACAAGACCAAATATAGTATTCAGGAACCTTTGCCTCACGCATTTCAGCCTTGAAGGCCTCCCATCCCTGTGGATCCTTAGCCTTCTTATTCTTACGAACGAACTCCATAATCTTAAATGATTTACCTGGGTCTAGACCAAAGGCCATTAAATCGACCATGATATCATCACGACATCCGATAACCTTATCGAATGTAAGAGTTCCAAATCCTGTAGGATTATTTGGGTTTACTAAATCCTGAGCATTTCCAAGCCAAACTCCAGTTCCATGTGATAAACCTGAAATCTTTACAAGCTCGGCAAATGTCTTAGGCATTGTATCAAGTAGCATTTGTCTTACAAATGGAGTACCAAGCTCTGGTACAGCAAATGAGGCTACCTTTGAATCAATTTGCTCTGGCTTAAGACCAATAGTTGTTGTTGAACCGAATAGTCCAAATACATTATGGTCATCAAGTGGGATATTACGTGGGTCACTGAATGGGAATTCATCCTGGTGCTCATGAACAATATCCATAAAGTATTTAATTAGGGTAGGATCGTCGTGTCCTAGTACGTCAAGCTTTAATAGATTATCCTCAAATGCATGATAATCAAAGTGTGTTGTTCTCCACTCATTTGTATCATCATTTGCGGCATATTGAATAGGTGTTACATCAAAGATATCAATACGCTTTGGTACAACGACAATTCCACCTGGGTGCTGTCCTGTTGTAACCTTAACTCCTGTAATCTTTGTGGCAATTCTATCAATCTCGCAATCACGCATCTTGATATTATGCTTCTCTAGATATGCCTTAACATATCCATAAGCCTTCTTATCCTGGACAGTACCTACAGTACCACCTCTAAATGAATTATCATATCCCATCATCTTACGTACAAATAGATGGGCTGTTGGCTGATATTCTCCTGAGAAGTTAAGATCAATATCTGGAATCTTATCTCCATGGAATCCTAGGAAGGTTTCAAACGGAATATCATGTCCGTCCTTCTTCATAGGCTCCCCACAGCAAGGACACTTCATATCTGGTAGGTCGTATCCTGAACCTACCTTTCTTAATACATCCTGAAGTGTTCTTTCATGCTCGTTTTGAATGAACTCCTCTTGGTTTTGATTAAACTTAATAGCCATAAACTTACACTTAGGGCATAGATAATGTGGAGGTAGGGCATTAACCTCTGTAATGTTCATCATATTTGCTACAAGGGATGAACCAACAGATCCACGGGAACCTACTAGGTATCCGTGATCTAGTGAATCCTTAACCATTAGATATGCCATAAAGTATGTTGAATAATATCCAGATGAAATGATAGACTTAAGCTCACGGTCAAGACGAGCTTGAACGAATGGGTGAACATTTTCTCCATATCTTTCTAAAACATTAGCTGCCACAACATCCTTCATAGCCTGAACCATTGATGGATAACGGAATTCAGGAAGTGGGTGGTCTGCAAACTCATCGTCTGCTGGAACATACATTGCTCCATCCCCCTTCTTAAATGCCACAATATCCTCAACCATATCAGCTACCTTATTTGTATTAGTTACAACAATTTCATAAGCTAAATCCTTAGGTAGATAATTAAACTCATCAAGCATTTCAGCTGTTGTTCTTAAATGGGCATCAGGTAATACCCCATCCTTCATAAATCCAACAAGCTCATGGAATCCTCCACCTGATTTAGGTGAATCGATTAATATGTTACGATACTTCTTATCCTCCTTATTAATGTAGTAGCACTCAGATGTCGCAACTACTATCTTTCCTTGTGCCTTTGCCTCATCAATAATCTTTTTAACAGTATCCTGTATTATATGAAGACCATCACGAACATCTGAAAGCTCATTAATTAGATGGTCATATGAATGAATTGGCTGAACCTCTATTACATCATACTTTGAAATAGCATACTTAAGCTCTTCCTCTGAACGATTTAAGGCGTTCTCAAAAACATCACCAAATGAGTTTCCTGAAAGGAATAATACTCCCTCGTGATACTTTTCAACAACTGATTGTAATAGCCTAGCATCAGTTGATACATGCTCTGTAAGGGCATCTGATACCATCTTAAACATATTCTTATATCCTGTTTGATTTAAGGCTATAACACGAGCTCTACGAGGAATAATATTCTTATATGCCTTTTCATTTTCGTGAATCATATTATTTAATTCATTATAGTTCTTATATCCCTTAGCTAATACATCTTGTATCATCTTGCAGAATGCCTCAGCTAGAACTCTTGTATCATCGTTGGCTCTATGGTGGTGATCCTGCTTAACCTTAAAAAACTTAGATACAGCCTTTAGATTAAACTTAGTAAGCTCACCATAATACATAAAATGCATTAATCTTAGGGTATCAATACCTGCAAAATCAATATCTCCAATACCTGTTTGTCTTAGCTTTGCACGCATAAATCCAATATCGAAATCGGCATTATGGGCAACTATAATACAGTCCTTTGAATAATCAACAAACTTCTTTAGGGCCTCTTCAATAGACATAGCATTTTCAACCATATCATTTGTAATAGATGTAAGAGATGTAATACGCTCTGAAATTGGAATTAGTGGCTTAACAAAATCATCATACTGATCAATTATCATTCCATTCTTAACCTTTGCACAGGCAATTTCAATAATTGAATCATAATTTTGACTAAATCCAGTAGTCTCAATATCAAATACTACATATGTCGCATCCTTAAGCTCATAGCTTCCCTCTCCATATGTAATATGTATAGCCTTATCATCTAGATAATCAAGGTCACATCCATAAAGGGGCTTAACAGACTTATCCTTTTCTGTTGCATGGAAGATATCTGAAATAACATAGACTCCATTATGGTCTGTAAATCCCATAGCCTTATGTCCCCAGGCCTTAGCACACTTAATATACTCTCCTGCCTCATTTAGACCATCAAAGTTTGAAAGCTTAGTGTGGCAGCATAGCTCAACTCTCTTCTCAATTGCGTCATCATGACCATAATCAATTGATTTTACTCCACTTACATCAAGTGTTGAAACGCTTAATAATACCTCACGCTCATATTGATCATACTCAACACGACCAGTAATCTCACAGCCAATAAGCTTACCCTTAGAAACTGATTCTACAATCTCATTATACTTTTGAAGATTAGCATCTCCTCTAACGAAAGCCTTAATTCTTATAGAATCACTGTCATCAGTAATAGCTCCTATAAAAAGCTTAGCTCTCTTTAAATCTCTAACCTCAGCCTTAAAAATATATCCTACTACCTTAAATAATGCTGGACCAACCTCGTTTTGGAACTTAGCTAATCCCTCCATATCAGATGGAATATTTTTGATTTCGTATGTAGTATATCCAAACTTAAAGTTCTTGTCCTTTTTAATAGACATTTCCTTAGCCTTTTCCTGCTCAGAGGCTTTAGCCTTAATCTCACGAAGCTCAAGCTCCTGCTTCTTTTCCTCTAGGGCCTGTGCCTCTAATGTCTTATTCTTTTCCTCAAGTGATTCCTCAAGCTTAACAAAAACATTAAGGCCATAAAGGTTATTTAAATCTGCTTCAATATCAGACGCAATATTAAGATTTGCATCTGTAATCTCATCAACAAGAACAGTTACATAATTTCCACTATATTGCTTTTTAAAATCCTTAAAAGGCTCAATAAGTGGTGTAAGCTTTAATCTCTCCCCAATACAAAAATCTACATATTCAATTATTGAATCCTCACTAAGGTCGTTTCTGTTGTACTTAACATCAAGCCTAACATGTGAACCTGCATCCTCGAAAAGACTATTATTCTTAGAATAAAAATCTTGACGCTCACCAAGGGTTAAAGCCCTATCAATTGTAACGTCAAGATTAAATGTTTTAGTCTTCTTTTCAAGAACGATACGATTTAATGTTAAGCCATTGTTTTCAAAATCAAAAGCCTTAGCTTCCTTTAATGAATCAATATAGCTCATAAAATCTTCCCCTTCTTTTATTATTGTAAATCTGTTTTCTTAACCCTAACTATATTTCTGCAAGCAATACCCATAAAAATAAATGATATAATTACTCCACCATAGAATAGGTAAGAAAAATTAATTAATGTTCCTAAAATATATGCCACAAATGTCCAAGTCATAGCATATACTGCAATTCTTCCTCTAATTTTTCTTGGAAGATATGGATTAAAGTATTGTCCTGTAAACATAAGAATTATAAACACTATTCCAAACTCAATAAGCATTGAAACTAGCTCTCCTGCAAGCTGTGTAGGAACAGCATAATCAAGGTATTCATTATATGCAATATTAATGTAATCTAGTAGCTTATAAACCTCACTAAATTGCTTCTGCTGTACCACAGTAAAATCAATTGATGAATCCTCAAGTGTATTATAATAAACCTGCTTTAGCTTTACTTCCTGTTTTGTACCAGCTCCATACACAACTATAAAATAATCCTCATAGAATGATAAGTTTAAGGTAGAGCTAGTATCCTTTGTATTAAAGGCTATCGCAAGTCCACCATCTGTATAAGACTTAGCATCACTAGAGTTTAGCTTGTTATCCTCTATCTTATATGAAATAGTTGAATCATTATAAATTTCTTGATATAAAGCTGTCGCATCAGAATATGTAATATCTCCAATGCTTGTATAAGAAGCAATAGATGGTGTAGCACATAGCGCAAACAGTAAAACAAAATATAAAATAACTCTCCATAGCTGGTCAGCTAAATACTTCCCTATTAGCTTGGGTCTAAATAAACTATCAAATAGACGCATACCTATACCATCCTTTCTTGTGTAATGTTTAGCAATTAAGATTATAACATAAATTTATGTTAAATACACCAATAATTATGATAAAATATTTATGGTGATTTTAATATGCTAATGAATGATGAAAAGCACTACAACACATTAAGTGCCTACTACAAAGAGAAATTCAATAACAAAGTATGTAAGGTATCACTAAACGCAGGCTTTAGCTGTCCCAATAAGGATGGCTCTAAGGGAGTAGGTGGATGCACCTACTGCTCTAAGAGTGGATCTGGTGATTTTGCTGGAAGCGTCTATGAGCCACTAGATATTCAGTTTGAGCATATTAAGGCTATTATGACTAAGAAATGGCCTGATGCCTATTTCATACCATACCTTCAGGCAAACTCAAATACCTATAAGCCTCTTTCAGAGCTTAAAAAAATATATGAGCCTCTTCTTACCATAGACCCTAAGGTTATAGGCCTTTCAATAGCTACAAGATGTGATTGTCTTGAAGACGATAAGATAGAATATCTTAGCGAGCTAAATAAGATTAAGCCAATCCAAATTGAGCTTGGACTTCAAACAATCCATGAGAAAACCGCAAGGCTTATAAATAGAGGACATACCCTAGAGGAATTTAGCAGTTGTGTTAAAAAGCTTAGATCTCATAACATAGAGGTTGTAGTACATATTATAAACGGTCTTCCTTATGAAACCAAGGAAATGATGATAGAAACTGCAAAATATCTAAACTCACTTGATATCCAAGGAGTAAAAATCCACTCTCTTCTTATTCTTGAAGGAACAAAAATGGGAGAGGATTTCAAGAAAAATCCTTTCCCAATTCTATCACTAAATGAATATAGAGATATCGTAATCGAACAAATAAGAAATCTTAATCCCAACATAATCATTCACCGTCTTGCGGCTGATGGAGTAATTAAGGATTTAATAGCTCCAGATTGGACAATCAAGAAAATGGTTGTCATGAATGAAATAGATAAGGAAATGCGACGTCTTAATGCCTGGCAGGGAGACTATATCTTAGGGAATTCCTGATAGAATATAGAATATCTATCATTAAATACCTCTTTATTTAATGTCTCACAAATCTCAGGACAAATAATACTAAATATAATTAGGAAGCGATGTGCCTCATCTCTTGAAATATTATGAGGTAGTACAAAGCTTTTGAAGAATGATAGAATTGTCTTTGTAAGCTTTACAATTTCAAATTGCTCTAAAAGCTTATTACAATTCTTAACAAACTCTGTAAAATAAATATTATCAAATGCTTGATTTAAGAAAGGCTCCTCAAAGGCCTTTTTTATTTCTAAAAGCATTCCCTTATATTCATCTAAAAGCTCTAATGTTTCCTTTAAATCATCACTATGAGTATTATTACTTAAAAGATATAGCCTATATGCATCAGAGGGATATCTTTCAAGTATTTCATTTACAAATGAAACACCAAGCCTCTGCTGCTCTCCTAGGGAATCAATATCCATTGTATTATCACTTATAACTACAATTCTTTGATATGGATTATATTCCTTACCAAAGGCCTCATAATACATATTAAATATAACATTGTATAGTATTTCTTCAACTGCAGTATTTTCATTTAAAATACCAATTGTATCCTTAAACTCGTTATACATAGAATCAGAGTTGAAGAAATCATCTCCACCTATAAGTGAATCATACATCTTTGCATATATAGAGCATAGACCTGTAATAAATCCACGATTAAATGTCATTTTTGAAAGCTGAATTCTTGAATCAAGCTTATCCTCATTTGTAGCTGTAGGCTTATATCTATTATTAAAATAGATAGGGTAATACATATTATCAAGAACTGTAATCTCTCCTGCATAATCAACTCCTGCAGGAACAAGCACTCCAAGGTCATTATAGGATGTAATAATTAAATCCATATCAGATGGCTTTAAATATACCTCACCCATACCCTCACCTACAAAGGCATTACATATTTCTTCTCTTGCCATATCCTCACTAAGACCATCAAGGAAATCTGATTCTATAAGCATTCTATCATCATCAAGGCAGATATTTGGATCAAGCCCTAATGCAGAAGCAAACATATAATCTAAAGTATCTGTAGTAGGAATTCCTACATGTACTGCCTCATCATACTTATATGAGGCAAAAACATAGATGTCCTTAAATGTTAATGGATTTTTAAGTACAACACCTGTGAAGCAATCCTCTTGGCTTTCAGGATCTAGGGTATAATTTGAAACACTAATATATTCATCTGGTGTTGTATAGATAAGAACATCAATAAGCTTAGGATTTAAGGCTATAAATGATATTCCTCCTATAAGCTCAGGATTATCAAGATTTACCTTTATAGAAAAATCATGATTCTTAATATTTACACTAAGCCCCTTCCTACATCCAAGGAAGTCATATATTTTATTCTTTAAATCATCATCAATCTTTAGATTTGAAATGTTTGAAATAAGCTTATCAAGCTTTAAAAGATTAATTGTAAAAACATCCATAGTCTTTACATAGGCATCCTCACCACTATCCTTAAAAATATACTTATCAGCTTTAAGCTCTACACATGATTTTGGATATATTTGATGAGAGGTAAAATCAGTAAATACCTCCTTTTTCTTAAGCTCGATATAGCCATTGCTATACATTTCCTTAAACATATCCTGAATAAACTTAATAGTAGAGTTATCACTTAGTGATATCTCCTTTTCAGCATCAAACCCTACATTAAGATCACATAGCTCAAGCCTATGTGTTCTTCTTAGGGCCTCTACTCCCTCACCTCTAAGGCGGGAATAGGAATATGTTATATCATTAAGGTTATTACAAATAACTGGATACATAACATTGTATCCCTTCATTCTATAAGCCTTATTTAAAACATCAGAAAAAATGGTAGGATAAAGGTTTTTATTATTAAAGCCATTATTAACTACCTGGTATGGAGTTGTATAAAGATATCTTTTTTGCTTGAATCTGTCACGTTCTATTTTAAAAACACGCTTATTATTCAATTCATTATAAAGCTCTGACATCTTCTCCTCACCACCTTTACTTAAATTATACATTTAAAGGGGATAAAAGAAAAGAAAAAGGAGTGAAATTATTCACTCCTTCATTTATCTTATAAAAATTACTTAGCTTGCTCTGCCTCGATATAGTTTACAAGGTCTTGAACAGTCTTGATGTTTTGAGCTGCATCATCAGAAATAGATACATTGAACTCATCCTCAAGTGACATGATAACCTCTACAGCATCGATTGAATCAGCTCCAAGATCCTCCTTAAGATTAGCTTCTGGAGTAACCTTATCAGCCTCAACGCTTAGCTCATTTACAATAATTTCTTTTACCTTATCAAAAATCATTTTTTACAAATCCTTTCCCAAAAAATCTACTTTGATTTTACCAAATATAGCTTTGTTTGTCAATTACTTGTAAATATATTGATTAATGATTGCCTCAAGCATTTCTTGGCGTCCAGATTTATTTTCAATTTTGTCATTTGCAAGTGCATATTTTGTTAATGATTCAAAATCTGCCTTACCAGAAACGATATCTGCACCTATTCCACTATTATATGATGCATATCTCATATCCTTGAAGTTTTCTAATACCTTATCCTCATATAATTTGGCTGCAACCCTTAATCCCTTTGCGAATGTATCCATTCCTGCAATATAGGCAATTAATAGGTCATCAGTTTCAAATGATCCTCTTCTTACCTTAGCGTCAAAGTTAAGTCCTCCTGGATTTAATCCTCCAGCAAGAATTACCTCATACATTGCCATTGTTGCATCATATACATTTGTTGGGAATTGATCAGTATCCCATCCAAGTAGCATATCTCCTTGGTTGGCATCAATTGAACCAAGTACCCCATTAATTCTTGCCATATTAAGCTCATGCTGGAAGGTATGTCCTGCAAGAGTTGCATGATTAGCCTCAATATTAACCTTGAAATACTTATCAAGATTATACTTTCTTAAGAATCCAAGTACTGTTTGAGTATCAAAGTCATATTGATGCTTTGTTGGCTCCTTTGGCTTTGGCTCAATTAAGAATTGACCCTTAAATCCAATCTTCTTAGCATAATCTACTGCCATTTGTAGGAAGCGTGCAAAGTTATCAAGCTCTAGGTCAGTCTTTGTGTTAAGAAGTGTTTCATATCCTTCTCTTCCACCCCAGAATACATAATTTTCTCCACCAAGCTTCTTTGTAATATCAATAGCCTTCTTTACAGAGGCTGCTGCATATGCGAATGCATCAGCATTGCATGATGTTGCAGCTCCATGAACAAATCTCTTATGATTAAATAGGTTTGAAGTACCCCATAGGCACTTAATACCTGTTTCATTCATCTTCTCTAAAATATAATCTGAAATCTCATCTAATGCATCCTGGAAATCCTTTAGGCTTTCACATGCATATGCGATATCAAGATCATGGAAGCAGAAATACTCAATTCCAAGCTTTTGCATAAACTCAAATCCAGCATCTACCTTATTTCTTGCCATCTTCATTAAATCCTTATGCTTCCAAGGTCTATCCATTGTAGGACCACCAAATTGATCCTCACCCATAGCTCCTAATGTATGCCACCAAGACATTGCAAATCTTAAATGCTCCTTCATTGGCTTTCCAAGAATTAGCTCATCAGCATTATATTGCTTAAATGCTAGTGGATTCTTAGATTTAGGTCCTTCATACTTAACCTTACGTACAGATGTAAAATATTTTTTCATTACTTTATCTCCTTTTCCATTTCAAATAATATTTTATTTTGCTTATATAGCATCTTATAAACCTCAAAGTATTTTAAATAAGCTCTATAGTCCTGAAGCTTTGGTTCAAAAGAATCACGAAGTGTGATTATCTTCTTACATGCATCCTCAACATCAGAATATAGTCCATCAGCTACCATTGCAAGTATTGCAACTCCTAAAGCTCCTGCCTCATCAAGATCTACTCTTGATACTGTATGATTTAGCATTGATGCTAAAATCTTACACCATTTAGGATTAGATGCTCCTCCTCCTGATATTAAAACCTTAGATGGAGTAAATCCTAATAGGCTATAGCAGTCCTTCATAGAATATGAAATACCCTCAATTACAGCCTTAGTCATCATATCCTTAGTTGTATTATTACGAATTCCAATAAACATACCTGTAGCATTAGGATCTAGGTTTGGAGTTCTTTCTCCCATAAGATATGGAAGATAGATTAAACCATTACATCCAGCAGGAATATTTTCAATATTTCTTGTGATATAGTCATATGATGATATTCCCTCTGCTCTTGCAAGGGATGCCTCATATTGGCATAGATTTTCCTTATACCACTTTAAGCTATTACCACATCCATTAGTAACACCCATAGTGTGATACTTATGTGGTAGGGCATGGTGGAAATATTGTAAACCATTATTCTTAATCTCTAAATCCTTTAAGGAAGCGAATACTACACCACTTGAACCAAGGGTAATAGATACATCCTTTGT
>JAILRQ010000069.1 GCA_024698125.1 Acholeplasmatales bacterium | reverse complement strand
TTTTAATAAGAAAGACTTTTTCAAATATAATTAATTATTTTTTAAACATTTAATTTATGTTTATCGCCAATATATTTCTTTACAAATAAGATGATAACTACAATTGAAAAGATAAATATTGCTCCTTGAGTAAATAACTGCATCAAAAACATTGAAGAATCAGATCCACCATCACCAAAAGTTGTTACAAGGCTGAATTCCATCATTTGAATAGTATATAATGCGCTTATCATTCCAATAAAAGATAAAACATATTCTTTATCACTTTTATCTTTTTTTATTATGATTTTTATAGCGAATACCATTTTAATAGTCCCATAAAAAGCATATGCATATATAATCCAGTCAAAAATATAATGAGGTGCTTCTCTATATAAAATAGTCATTACGAAAGATACCATCATCGGTATTATTATTATAAAAACTGATATAATTCCAGACATTAGATTGTTGGGCTTAATATTATATTTTTCTATTAACCATTGCCATAATTTAAATAAAGCCATTAAATAAGAAAACATACAATAATTCACAACAATCCAATCAAAATGGATAATTGAAGCTATTAAATGAATGGTTCCCATAGTAATAGGACCAAATAGAGAAAAATAAAATTTATTATCACCTTTATTATAGAATTCTATAATCTTACTTATGATTTTTTTCATTAGCAAAAGTATTCCTTTCTATAATATCAATTATAAAATCTATTTCATCTTTACAATCATCATCAATCCAACGCTTGATTATACCAATTACACCTTCTGTATAAAACGCAAAAATATATTTTTTTTCTTCTTCTTTTACATTAAAATTTGTCAAGGCAATATCAAATATTTCTTTATATAAATCTCTTGTTATTTTGTTTAAATTAAATAAATATGGTTTATCATGCATTAATCTATATATTTTTTTATTTTCTTTTATAAATGACAAATATGGTTTTAAAAATCTATCAGTTGTTAAAATAACTTTAGTGGGATCACCAACTTCACCAATAAGGGATAGCTTATCCATAAATTTATTTCCAACATAATTTACTGTTTCTTCTAACAAATCGTCCATTTTTTCATAATGAAGATAAAAAGTAGATCTATTTACTCCGGCTTTTTGGCACACTTCTTTTACTGTTATAAAATCATAATCTTTCTTTTCAAGTAAAGATAAAAGGGCTTCATCCATATATGAAGCAGTGTTAAAATATTTGCTTTCTTGTTTATTCATGAATTCAGCCCTCCTAAATTAGTTTTCATCAGTTATTTCTTTTGCAAGTTCTAAAATGTCATTGCCATATTTTTTCTTGCCTTTTTCAAGTATTTTTCTATAAATTGGATAATTTATACTTACACCTATAATTCCAACAACTCCTATTACAATTCCTAAAATAAACCATAAATTAGATCCGTCTCCAATTACCTTAAGTGCTAATGACATACCTGTTCCTAATACTAAGGCCATAACAATTCCAAATGTGTATCCAAAAACATTAGCTGGTCGTTTTGCTTTAGCATCAAGTTTTTTTAAGGCAACTACCTTTCTAGTTTCTTTTGTTGCGTATTCGCTTGCTATTTTTTCTGCATAAGTTTTGTCTGTGTTCATTTTAATTTCCTCCTTTGAACTTTACACATATATTGTAATAAAGAATTTTATTAAAACGAACAACACAAAAAGCAAATAGTGTCGATTTAAAATATCTAAAATTAATTGCCCATATTTCATCATCTATCCTATTTATTGTACCATAAAATAGCACTTGCATCTACAATTTAAGAATGTTTAAAACGATAATCCTGTAACTTTTACCACTAAAATGCATTACTTATCATAAAAATGTCCGAGTATAGGAAAAATGTCCCTACTGCCCAGAAAAGTGTCTCTAATATAAGAAAAATGTCCGAGTACAAATCTTAAAAAAATTAAAAAGCACTAAAATAGAACTTTTAAGACTCTAAAATGATGCAATATTTCTCCTAAAATTTTAAATATATGGCTTAGTTATGCGGTTTTTACACTTATAAATGAAAAAAAGGCCTGATACAGTATTGTATCAAACCTATTGTTCTTTAATGGAGGCCCCTGCCGGATTCGAACCGACGATCGGGCGGTTGCAGCGCCATGCCTTACCAACTTGGCTAAAGGGCCATATAAAACTTACAAGTCAAATTATAACAAAGCAGACCTTGAAAGTCAATATAATTTGTTATTTTCTTTCACTTCTTTCATTTAGGCAATTTGCACATTTTTTATTAATTTTGGCACTCTTATGTTGACAGTGCCAATTTAAAGGATTATAATGTGTTTGAAGTAAAGGAGTGATGCTTATGATGCAAGAGCCAAACTATGAGCAAGATGAAAATATATTAGAGAAATTTGGTCGTGACCTAGTTCAAATGGCCAAGGATGGAAAGATTGATCCAGTTATAGGTAGAGATGAGGAAATCAGACGTGTCATAAAGATATTATCACGTAAGACTAAAAACAATCCCGTACTTATTGGAGAGCCAGGAGTAGGTAAGACTGCTATCGTTGAGGGACTAGCACGTCGTATAGTACAAGGTGACGTCCCTTCTTCTATGAAGGATAAGATAGTGTATGAGCTTGATATGGGAGCTTTAATAGCAGGTGCTAAGTTCCGTGGAGAGTTCGAGGAAAGATTAAAGGCAGTTTTAAAGAAGATTGCTAAAAGTGAAGGAAAGATTATTCTTTTCATTGATGAGATTCACCTAATTGTTGGTGCAGGTAAGGCTGATGGTGCCCTAGATGCAGGAAATATGCTAAAGCCTATGCTTGCAAGAGGTGAGCTACACTGTATTGGTGCTACTACTCTTAACGAATATAGAAACTATATTGAAAAGGATAGTGCCCTAGAGCGTAGATTCCAGCGTGTAACTGTTGGTGAGCCTTCAGTTGAGGATACTATTTCTATATTAAGAGGATTAAAGGAATCATTTGAAGCCCATCATGGAGTTCATATTAACGATTCTGCAATTGTAGCTGCGGCTACATTATCAAATCGTTATATAACTGAACGTTTCCTTCCAGATAAGGCTATAGATTTAATTGATGAGGCTTGTTCTTCTACTCGTTTAACACTTGATTCAATGCCACAGGAGCTTGATGAGGTTAAAAGACGTATTACACAGCTTAAGATTGAACAAATGGCTATTAAAAAGGATAATGATCCTACATCAGCTAAAAGACTTGAGGAGATTAACGATGAGCTTAAGGTTTTAGAGGATAAGGATGATACTATTACTGTTAAGTGGAACGAGGAAAAGAGTGAGCTCGTTCATCAAAAGGAGCTTAAGAAAAATCTTGAGACTGCTCGTTTTGAGCTAGAGACTGCCTTCTCACAAGGAAACTATAAGAAGGCCTCAGAGCTTCAATATGGTAAGATTCCAATGCTTGAGAAGGAAATAAAGGACTTTGAAAATAGAACTAAGGACAATTCTCTTCTTTCTGAGACAGTTACAGAAAATGATATTGCTGAGGTAATTTCAAAGGCTACTAATATCCCTATCTCAAAGCTTATGCAGGGAGATAGAGAAAAGGTATTAAATCTAGCCAATACCCTAAGAGAAAGAGTAATTGGTCAGGATAATGCCATTGAACTTGTAAGTGATGCGATAATTCGTCAACGTGCAGGTATTAAGGATGAAAATAGACCAATCGGTTCCTTCCTATTCCTAGGACCAACGGGAGTTGGTAAGACTGAGCTTGCTAAAGCCCTAGCTGAAGCCCTATTTGATAGTGAATCACATATCATTCGTCTTGATATGTCTGAGTATATGGAAAAATATAGTGTATCAAGATTAATAGGTGCAGCCCCAGGATATGTAGGTTATGAGGATGCAGGTCAGCTTACAGAGCCTGTAAGACGTAACCCTTATTCTATCGTATTATTTGATGAGATTGAAAAAGCTGACCCTGAGGTATTCAATATTCTTCTTCAAATCCTTGATGATGGAAGATTAACTGATTCACAGGGTAGAACTGTAGATTTCAAGAATACAATTATAATTATGACTTCAAACATTGGTTCAGAGTTTCTTCTTGAAAACCCTAATAATGAAAAGGGTGTAATGGATCTACTTAAGAACTACTTTAAACCTGAGTTTATTAATCGTATTGATGAAACTATTGTATTTAAGCCACTTGAGCGTGATGTTCAATTAAGAATTATCGACA
>JAILRQ010000063.1 GCA_024698125.1 Acholeplasmatales bacterium | reverse complement strand
GCAAGTAATGTTAGATTGTCAACCGTTTTGTTTGACTTGATAGTTCCTAGAGACTTAAAGCTTGAATTCTTAAAGTTCCAGGAAGTGGATGATGCGGCATCTAGCTTTGTTGCATTTCCAGCAAATAAGCAGGCAGCTCCTATAACTGCATATGCGCACCCAACAAATAATTTCTTAATTGCATTCATTAGTTTTTTCTAAACCTACCTTTCCTCTCCGTAATTAAGATATTTGAAATATACCACATGCTAATTTAAATGTAAAGCGTTTACAAAAGTATCAAAAACATACGATTTTGATATTTCTACGGACGATTGTTATAAAATATTTTCATGAAAGCCGATAAGAATTGAAGCCTATTTCAACAAAATTACATTACTGCTTACAATAATTTAAAATGTATGAAAAATGACCTTAAAATTTTCTTAAAAAAAGTTTTATTTTCATTCGTTTTCATTAATTCTCGTTATATAAAATAGATATATGGCTATTTAATTATTTAAATTTTGAAAAGAAAATTAGACTTATGTATGTAAAACTGAAAAAAGTGTTTTTTCGATTGTCTGGCATAATCTAATAGAATTTTGGGACTGATTAGATGATTAATCTTGACTATAATTTCAAGTTAGTATATACTAACTATGTTAACAGTGTTAACTAGGAGGACAGTATGGATACAAAGGGAAGAATCCTTATAGTGGCCAAAAAGGAATTTATATTAAACGGATACGCTAATGCTTCATTAAGAAAAATAGCTGATGAGTGTAATATAAGTGCAACTGCGCTTTATAGACATTTTAAAAATAAGGAAGCTATTTTTGATGCCGTTTTAGAACCATTAGTAAATAAGTTTAATAGTATTTCTAAAGAAGTTGAACAGCTTGACTATGAATTGCTAAAAGAAAATAGGCTTGATGAAGTTTGGAGCATAGAAAATAATCAAAGCTTTCATTTTGAGCTTTTGTTTGCTGAAAATATGGATTTAGTTAAGCTTGCAGTAAAGGAAAGAAAGGAGTGGTTTAAAAGATTAATATTAGATGTTGAGAAGGAATCAACATATAAGTATTTAGATAAGATGAGAGATATTGGATACAATATAAAGGATTTTAACAAGATAGCGTTTGAATCCCTAATGGATTCATATCTTGAAGCATATATAAATCTCTTAAAGTTAAATGTTGCCAAGGAAGAGCTTTTAGAAATATGCAAAGTAATTAATGAATTCTACACTGTAGGATTTAGGAACATGTTAGGTTTTTAGGAGAATAAAAAATGAAGAAGAAAAAGAAAGGTTTACTTGCGTTAATCTTTGATTATGCAGGTAATAAGAAAAAGTATTATGTAGTAAGTATTTTTGCGGCCCTTATTTCTGTTGCGGCAGGAATAATACCTTTTTACTTTATAGCAGATATTATTCAAAAGCTTATTGATGGAAATAAAGAGTTTAAGAACTATATGTTTGATATCATTATGCTTTTAGTATTATTCTTTGTAAAGGGATTATTCCATGTTATATCAACATCACTATCACATATAGCTGCATACCAAACTATAAAAGGAGTAAGAAAAAGAGCTACAGATGCATTAGCATTAGCTCCTCTAGGGGATGTAAAGGCAGAAAGCTCAGGATCTTTAAAGAATACTATTGTTGAAAGAATAGATTCAACAGAGACTACCTTAGCCCATGTAATACCAGAGTTCACTTCAAATATTATAGTATTTATTGCAACAGCTATTTATCTTTCAATTCTTAGCTGGCAGATTGGATTAATTGCGTTAATACCATTTGTTATTGGTGTTATTGGATATATGACAATGTGTATTGGCTATGAGAAATGGTATAATAACACTATTGTAAAGACTAAGGTATTAAATGATACAGCAGTTGAATATATCAATGGTATTGAGGTAATTAAGGCCTTTGGAAAGAGTGAAGCTTCATATAAGAAGTTTGAGAAGGCTGCAAGTGAGGGAGCTTCATGCTTTGTGGATTGGCAAAGACATTGTATTTGGCAATTTTCTATTGCTATAACTGCTGCTCCATATACCTTAATTTCAGTATTACCACTTGGAGGACTTTTATACTATAATGGTACTATTTCATTATTTACATTTATAGTATCTGTTCTAATGTCTATTGGATTAATAGCACCACTTATTAATGCAATGGGACATTTTGATGATATTTCAAAGGCTAATACTATATTTGCTGATATTGATAGAATTGTATCAATGAAGCCTTTAAAGCGTCCAAAGGTATCAAAGGCTGTGCCTGCTGATGCATCTATTTCATTAAGAGATGTATCATTTGGTTATGATGATAAGGAAATACTTCATGACATTAATCTTGATATTAAATCAGGAGAGGTAGTAGCCCTTGTAGGACCATCTGGAGCTGGTAAATCTACAATAGCTAAGCTAATTGCATCCCTATGGGATCCTAATAAGGGAGATATTTATATAGGTAATGTTAATATAAAGGATTTAACATTAGAGGATTACAACAAAGAGGTATCTTATGTATCTCAAAATAACTATCTATTTAACCTATCAATTATGGAAAACATTAGAATCGGAAGACCAGGCGCTAGTGATGAGGAGGTAATTGATATTTGTAAGAAGTGTGGAGTAGATGATTTTATTAGAGAGCTTGAAAATGGGTATGATACTATAGTAGGAGATAGTGGATCACATCTATCAGGAGGAGAAAGACAAAGAATATCTATTGCACGTGCAATGATGAAGAATTCAAGAATTGTCATTCTTGATGAAGCAACTGCATACACAGATCCTGAAAATGAGGCTTTAATTCAAAAATCATTATCATCACTTGTAAGTGATAAGACATTAATTGTTATAGCTCATAGACTATCAACAATTACCTCAAGTGATAAGATTGTACTTGTTAATGATGGAAGAATTGAGGATATGGGAACACATGATGAGCTTCTTAATAAATCAATGCTTTATAAGAATATGTGGAATGCCCATATTTCTGCAAAGGATGGTGATTTAAATGCTTAAGATGCTAAAGATGTTCTTTACATTTTGTAAGCCTAGAAGAAGAAGACAATTCTATTGGGCTATTATTCTTACAATATTAATGGGATTATGCGAGGCAGCAAAGATTCCTGCAATTTGGTATTTATTTGATAATATATTTAATGGTGAGCTTACAAAGAGGGTGTTATTAAAAGCCTTCCTTATTATGCTAATACCAGTGATTCTATCAATTATATTTAGAGCTAAGGCTACTATGCTTCAGGTTGATGGAGGATATTCAACTGCAGCTGAAAAAAGAATTGAAATTGCAGAGCATTTAAGATATGTACCAATGGGATATTTTAATAGTAACTCACTTGCATATATCACATCAGTTACAACAAATACTATGGAGCAGCTAGCAGATATTGCTACAAGAGTTGTAATGCTTGTAACAACAGGTCTTATAAACACAATCATTGTTGTAATGGCATTGTATTTCTTTGATTATAGAATTGCTATAATCGCAACTATTGGAGTTATATTATTTATAGCCTTTAATTCAATAATTAAATATATAGGTAAGAGGTTTACACCAAGAAAAGAAAAGGCTGACATTGGAATACTTTCTACAACCCTTGATTATATAATGGGTATTTCTGAGGTTAAATCATATAATCTTTATGGAAAGTATTCAAAGAGACTTGATGATGCAAATGAGCTTGGTGCAAAGGAATATATAAAGTGTGAGCTTTCAATGATTCCTGTTCAAACTATTCAAACATATATTACTCGTTTAATTGGTATTGCAATGACAATAGCAGCCATTATGCTATATATCAATGGATATAATGATTTGGCTACAACTATGACTGTAATTATTGCAAGCTATATCATTTATGCATCACTTGATACAATGGGTACATTTAGTGCATTATCAAAGATTATTGAAAGATGTATTGAAAAGGGTAATCAAATACTTTCTATTGAAACAATGGATATTGAGGGAAATAATATCGAAACAAAAACTTCAAATATTGAGGTTAAGAATGTTTCATTCAAGTATGAAAAGAAGAATGTTATTAATAATGTATCATTAAAGATTAAGGATAACACAAAGGTAGCATTTGTAGGACCATCTGGTTCAGGTAAGACTACACTTTGTCATCTTATGGCTAGATTCTGGGATGTAGAATCTGGAGAGGTATTATTAGATGGAAAGAATGTAAAGGATTATAGCATTAATTCATTAATGGACAACTTTACATTTGTATTCCAAAATGTATACCTATTTAAGGATACAGTTATAAATAATCTAAGAATTGCAAAGAGCGATGCGACTGATGAGGAAATCAATAACGCATTAAAGCTTGCATGCTGTGATTTCGTATATGATCTTCCTAATGGAGTTAATACTTTAATTGGTGAAGGTGGTTCTACATTATCAGGTGGAGAAATGCAGCGTTTATCTATTGCAAGAGCTATTCTAAAGGATTCTAAGATTGTAATTTTAGATGAGGCTACTGCAAATGTAGACCCTGAAAATGAAGAAAAGCTAATGCAGGCAATAGATGCTTTAACTAAAGACAAGACTGTAATCATGATTGCACATAGATTAAAAACAGTTGAAAACTGTGATAATATATTTGTTATTGATGATGGAAGAATTGTAGAAGAGGGTAAGCATCAGGATCTTATTAAAGAGGATGGAATCTATAAGAGATTCGTATCTGAAAGAAAAGAAGCTATTAGCTGGAAGATTTAATAT
>JAILRQ010000090.1 GCA_024698125.1 Acholeplasmatales bacterium | reverse complement strand
TTCATTATTTCAAGTTATTAAGGTAATGCTTGGAAGAAAGATAATACTTGCATGTGTTACTGTAGGAGTAGCAGTACTTGCAACACTTGGAATCTTATTTGGTTATAATAAGATTAGTCAAACATATAGCGCAAGCTATGTTTACTCTAATCCAACAATTACAAGTGGGGCTTATGCTGATGGAACTGCATTTAACTATAGATCTCTTACAACAGAGACAGTTTTAACAACAGTTAAGGAAAGTGATTCATCATTCTCATCAATTGATATTTCAGAGATTATTGATGGTGATGGTATTGGTATTACTGGTAATGTTGTGTATGATACTGATGGAGTAACTATTCTAAGCACTGATTATACAATTACTACTAAGAAGAGATACTTTAAGAATAAGTCTCAAGCTAAATCATTCATTAAGGCTTTAGCTGAGTATCCTGTAACTATAAACACTGCAATAGTTGAAAGTATGACTACAGATTATTATCTTGATTCATATTCTAACTCAAATATGTATGAGAATATGGCATCATACCTTCTTACTCAATATGAGTATTTAACAGAAGGATATAAGAACCTTATCGAAACATATGGAGATAAGGTATTAACAAGTGGTTCATCTGTTACAGCTGCAGCTAATAAGCTTACTACATATTTCAAAGAAAATTCACTTGAGGCTCTTGATAGTGAGATTAAGGATAATATTTATATTTATGACTATGATGCGACAGCATCTACATATGAGACTAAGTATGAGCACTATCTAGCATTATATAATTCAAATGCTAATAAGATTGCAATACTTGAGGATAGGGTAAATACAATTCTTGCAAGTGCAGGATCAAGTACTGTTGATTTAAGTGAGTACTATGAGCTAATAGTCAAGTATACTAGTGAAAACTTTGAGTACTATGAGCTAATTAAGTATTTTGGTAATATCCTAGGAAAGTATGAGACAACTGATGCTGATTACATTGAAAAAGCTACAGCTGATGAGAATGCAGCATTCAAGACAGTTATTACTGGATACTATAATAAGCTTGTAGAGTTTACTGAAACATATACTGATATTATGGAAGAGGTAATTGATTCAAATGATTCAGTATATTTCAATAAGACTTCTGTAATTACTGAAAATGGTGGATTATCTACTTTAGTAGCAATTGCAGTATCAATAGTATTTGGATTTGTAGTAGCTTGCTGTACAAATCTTATTATTGATAGAAAGAAGCTTGTACCTGCTTCATGTGAGTGCGATTCTAATAATGATGTAAAAAAAGTTGATAAGGATGAAAATGAAGGTGAGTAATACTCACCTTTTAATTCATAGGAATTAGGAGAGATGAGAAAATGGAAATACAAATCAATGATATTAATTATCATACAGCAATGCTTGATAAGAATGATATTTCATATATCAAATCAATTATTGATAAAACGTTGAAAAAATACTCAGAATTAGATGACTATATAAAAAAATCTTTTATGGCCAATGATATTAATTTAAAGAAAGTAAAGGATAATGAATTAGTTATTAATATATTTGCGGCATTCCTACATTCTCTAAAGGATAATTATAATATTAAGAATGAGGAGCAGCTTTTAAAGGTTATAAAGGGGTATATTAGAAACTATTTAGAAATGATTCTTTTGAATAGAAAGGAATTTAGCTTATCCCATCCTTTACAATATGAACCAAAGGTAGTTAGTATATTAGGATTATCTAATTACATAAATAGAGAATTAAGCTATGAGCTAGATGACGAGCTTCAGAAGCAATCTGAGCTTACATTTGATATTTGCTTATCGTGGGAGATAATAAACGCATTTAGGTCTATAAAATCATCAATGATACTATTTACAATTGGTGATGATGTTCATGGAATAGCTTTATATAGGGGATTTATGGAAATTTGGTCTAAGCTTTTACTGACACAAAAATTTAAAGATGATTATGTGAAATATAAAAAATATAATGTTAATCTTCAAAAACATATTATTTCTGGTGAAGAATTACCTAAGGATATGATAGATGAGCTTGGGAAAAATGCTACAAATGAAAATTATATTGCGTATGGTTGGGCAAAGAATAAGAGTGGAAAAAGAATTACAACCCTAACTGAGCTTATGAACTGTGCAAATAATAATGATCCTAAGGTTAAAGAATTCTTACATTATAGTGGTGAGTTTGTACATGAGGATTATGTAGGTATAGGTTATAATTATATGGAATTAAGAAAGGCTTTTATTAATTCTTATTTTGAAATTTCAAAAGCTATGCTAGATTATTTTGGAGATATATTTAACCTAAGAAGGTTTAATAATCTTTACAATAATATCTAAATTGCAATTATAAAGGTCGAGTAATATTATTTATATACATTGAAAGAGCATTGTAAAAATGATAAAATATAAGTACAATTAGAACTTTTTGGATGGAGGGGATTCTTGATGAAGGATACAACATTAAAAATAGTAGATGAGCTTGGTGAACGTTATCCAATGCTTGCTAACACAAAGGATGATGTAAAGAAAATCATTGAAATGCTTGAGACATCATACTCAAACGGTGGAAAGCTTTTACTTTGTGGTAATGGAGGAAGTGCTGCTGACTGTAATCATATAGTTGGAGTTTTAATGAAGAGCTTTAAGAAGAAGAGACCAATTGATGCAGCTTTAAAGAGAAAGCTTAAGCAGATTGATGAGGCA
>JAILRQ010000088.1 GCA_024698125.1 Acholeplasmatales bacterium | reverse complement strand
AATCCAATTCCTCCAAGAACAATCATAAGCATTGTTGTAGCATTTAAGGTAAACACTGCCCAAAATGGAATAATTGTAGATCCTGTTTTAAACATCTGCATAGACTCACTACCAAATATATCAAATCCAGCATTATTAAATGATGCTGCACTATGGAATAAGCTCATAAAGTATGAGTATGCATATAATTTTACATTTGATAAGCTTGCGCTATGAATACCTAATGTATCAAGTGTTCCATTATCCATATGATATCTTATATATAATGTTAATGGATACCAATTAACAAATGAGAAGATAAGCTGAATTGTAAAAGACATAATAACAATTCTTTTTACAAGTCCAATTAATCCCTCAACTGAGTTTTGATTTAATTGCTCTCTTAATAGGAATCTATTTGAAATACCAATCTTGGCTCCTACTATTGTAAAGAAAAACACTGTAATAGTGATAAATGATAAACCACCTATCTCCATTAATATTATCATTACAACTTTACCAAAGATTGTAAAATCTGTTGCTATAGTTACAACACTAAGTCCTGTAACACAGGTTGCAGAGGTAGCTGTAAATAATGCGTCTACAAATCCTATGGATTCACCAGACTGTGATGCATATGGTAATGCAAGACATAATGTTCCTATTAAAATAACACTTACAAACGTTAGAATAATCTTAACGTAAGGATGTATTCTCTTAAACATTTAAACAACCCCTTCCCCACTATTATACTATATTCGTTATAAATATTCAAAATTATTCTTTATCATACACCTTAAGTGCTTTTAGTATATTATCCTTCTCTTGCCTTGTTGCTCCATGGCAAATAGATAAGCATTTACTCTTATAAACCTTACTTCCTGTTTGTGGGTTTATAAGCTTAACCTTTATTCTATTAAGACCTACCATACCATAAATACCATTTGATGTATTAACCTTTATATCATTTATTCTTACCTCATAGCTATAAACCATAAAGGCTCCACGGAACTTTTGGAATATTATCTTATTATCCTTAGCCTCAACAATCTCTGATTCATTAAATATAGGCATGATAAATGATAATGGTACTATTGCACCAACGGATACGAAAAATATACTAAATAATATTAATATGGTAATAAGTGATTCCTTTCGTGAACCGTCACTAACGTCTACACCCATACAAGCTAAAACGCCAAATATAGTGCCAAAAATTAAGAATGATAAAATCCATGTTAATAAGGCATATTTAATACATATTCTTTTCTTATGCTCCTTACCTCTAACAAAGATATACCTATTCTTATCCTCTTCCTCTTTTACCTCATAAGGGTTATCCACAGTATTCTCATTTTGTGTCTTTTTATTATAGCTCTTGCTAATTCTATATAAATCAATTAGGAATGTAATTAAAATACAAATTACAGCTATACTATAAATCCATCCCTTACTAGACTCTCCAAGAGTGTCTGCTAAAACGAATAGGGCAATATAATAAGAATAATGAACGATATCACTAATAACTATAAATACTATATTAAGCCATCTTTTCTTGAACATATTATTGTTCATAAACTTAAATAGATTAATTAATACCATACATAATATAAATATTATAGAAGCTCCAAGAATTCCACCAGAATTCTTAATAGCTGCAATAACAAGTAATACAACCGCAACACTTAAGAATAAAATAGAAACTACTATCTTTAAGATTCTTACAGCTCTTCTATTAGCTGATACCTTATATACTACCTTATCAAATAGCTCTGAAAATAATCCTAAAAATATTTCAAAAAATAACTCCAATATAAGTTCGATTAAAGCATCCATATTTTTCTCTCCTTCAACACACCTTAATTATACAAAAAAAAGGAGGTTTTTCAACCTCCTGTATTTTAGAATATTCCAACGCCTCTACATACAAGCACTATTATAAATAGTGTAAAGGCAGATATAATAGATGTCCATACAACAAGCTGTCCTGCTAGCTCATCATCATTACCCATCTCAGCCGCCATAGGAGCACTTGATACCGCAACTGGTGTACCAAATAATGCGATTAGGGCTGGATAGATTATAATATTATCTCCAAACCATCCAGTTTGCTTATTAATGAAGTATAGTGGTATTAATCCAATTAGTGGAACCATTATTGTACGAGCTACTACTCCTGCAATAATTTGCCACTTTAATCTTGAAACTGCACTGAATACGAAATCTCCACCAAGAGCTATTAAAGCTAATGGAGATGCAATATTTTTAATCCATTGAAGTGTAGTATAGATGAAAGGAAGATTATCCTTAATAGTAAACTTATAAACAGTCTTTGTTGATTCAACTATAGATGTAGGATCACTAGAATCGCTAAGGCTATATACTATCTCTGTTGAAGATGGTATTAGCTGTCTTATCGCAAGAACTACAATTCCACTAAATACTCCAATAATAAGTGGGTTTGTAACAATCTTCTTTAGGATTTCCTTAGCACTAACGCTTGATCCATCCTCGTTTTTAATAAATATAGAAAGTGAAAGTATCGCAAGCACATTAAATAGTGGTATTGATATAGCACTAATAACTGCAGCTAGGGCTACTGGCTCTGTTGAACCATTAGCAAGTGATTCGGCAAGAGAAACTCCAATAATGGCGAAATTAGATCTAAACACACATTGTAGTATTACACCCTTTTGTCTTGAATCTCTACAGAAGAGTATTACTCCAAGCAATCCTAATCCAAATACTAAAAGAATTATGATTACAGCATATAATACTATCTTCCACTGCTCAGCAATATCCTTTATTGATGATACATTGTAAATATTAAAGAAAAGCATAACTGGTAACGCCACTCTAAAGCATAGCCTATTAGCCATCTTCCAGAATCCATCTGGTAACAGATGTATTCTCTTTAAGAAATAACCAATTACAATAAGTAAAATAATTGGTAATACGGCATTACATGTAAACTCTAAATCTGATAGTGCACCTAATATCATAAAATACCTCCTAAAAAAAGAAAAAAACTAACTTCTAAAGCAAACTATAATTAAATAATGATTGAGGGAAGAAATTTAATTATAATTTATATGCTTAAAGTTAGCTTAATCAATAATGCACGAGAAAATTAAAAAAATGTGCATGCGTACGAGGAACAAAAATAGTTAGTTGTGGGAGAGAAATGTTATTATTGTCCTCTATACATATAACATTATAATTAAAAATACTTTTGAATAAAGGAAAAATTAACACAAAAATTAATTTTTTTATTTTCCTAAACAGAATTTTTTAAACATCTTATCAAGAAGCTCTGAAGGATCATTATCTCCTGTAATTTCTCCAAGAGTATTCCAAGCATCCTTCATATCTATTTCAACCATATCTACACCCATAAGATTATCACATGACTCATGTGCCTTCTCTAATGACTCTAAGGCCTTCTTTAATAGGGCTATATGTCTTACATTAGAGGTATAGTTCTGGTCGCTCACATTAAACTCGTTAAATTTACATATATCAATTATTCTATTCTCTAGCTCAAAAAGACCATCATGAGTCTTTGCAGATATGTATAAGGCGTCACTAATATTAATCATATTATTCTTATCGGCCTTATTAGCTATAACAATTCTTCTCTTATCCTTTGTAAGCTCTAAAAGAAGCTTATCTGTATCAGTTAAAGCCATTGATGAATCAAGAACTAATAGAATAAGCTCTGCTTCATCTATTAGCTTCTTACTCTTCTCAATACCTATTTGCTCAACAAGGTCTGTTGAATGATCTCTTATACCTGCAGTATCAATTAGATCAAGAGTAACATTTCCAAGGCTTAGCTTTCCTTCAACTAAATCTCTTGTTGTTCCCTCTATATCTGTAACTATAGCCTTATCCTCATCAAGTAGCATATTTAAAACACTACTCTTACCAACATTAGGTCTTCCAACTATGGCTGTCTTTATACCATGGATTACCATCTTAGAAATATATGAATGCTTGATGATATCCTTAAGCCTTGCAATTATTTTTTCTAATGGAGGTAGAATAATCTCATTAGTCATAACCTCTATATCATAATATTCAGGATAATCAATATTTACCTCTATTTGTCCAATAATTGTAAATATCTCCTCTCTTAAGGAATTAACAAGATTTCTTGTACCACTTCTAAGAGATCCTAGTGCGCTTTTAAGCGCAACCTCATTAGATGAGGAAATTATATCCATAATAGCCTCAGCCTCTGTTAGGTCTATACGACCATTAAGGAAGGCTCTTTTACTAAACTCACCTGGCTCTGCCATTCTAAAGCCACCTGCTAAAAGAGTCTCAAGAACTCTATTAGTATTATAAACTCCTCCATGGCATGATATCTCACATGAATCCTCGGCAGTAAAGCTATGTGGAGCCTTAAAGATAGATACCATAACCTCATCTACAATACTATCCTTATCCATTATGTATCCATAACTTATAGTATTTGCCATACACTTAGTTAAATCCTTACCCTTAAAGACCTTATTTACTAATGCTATTGAGTTTTCTCCGCTACATCTTATAACACTTATAGCTCCTACTCCATAGGGAGTAGCGATTGCGCAAATATCATCGTACATAAAACTGCCTCCAGATAATATGATTATATCATACTTAAGAAAAAAGATATAGCCGAAGCTATATCTAAAATAGGAAATGGAATAGGAATATAAATAATGCCATAATCGCATTTAAAATACTTTTAAAGAAGGCGCCAAGCCTATCACTAAAGCCATTACTATCCTCTTCTATTACCTCATACTCTAATACACTAATCTTATAGTTTTCTAAATATTCATGACCACTACTATCAGTTGTAGTAAGATTTACATCATATACTCCAACCTCATATGGAGTCTTAAAATAATTAGACTCTATAGTAGAGGTTGAGGATTCATCATAGGTATAATCTGTAATAGAACGAAGGAATGTGATAAGCTCCTCCTCTGTAAGAGAATGATCATTATAGATTTGGATAGTATTGTTATAGTATTTAATATAGCTATCCGCAATAACATTTATAGTAATGGCACTCGTTGTGCTATTACCACTACTATCTGTTACAGTTACATATATTTTATAGCTTCCAACCTCTGTATACCCATTATCATAATCCGCTCTATCTAGACTAACACTACACTTAGTTTTATCAGATACTATAATGGATGCTATTATTTCATCATCTGTTAAAAGATCTGATGTTGTTGTGTTAATATTTTGGACTAAAACAGTAGGCGCTATATCATCAACTGATGAAATAATAATCTTATAGGTATTAGTATTACCATAGGAATCTGTAAGCTTAATATTCATGTAGTATTCACCAATTGATTGATAATTAGTAGTATATGTATCTGCTACTACCTCATATGAATAAGATGTATAATCTGTTGGAGATATCATCTCTATTACATCATCTACGCTAAGCTTTGTTTTATATGATGAGGTAATAGATGTTTTAGATATAGTTGGAGCACTTAAATCAGAAACTACTATCTCCTTTTTATAGTAGCTTCCATATCCACTACTATTTATTACATTGGCTTCTATATAATAGCTTCCTATCTCTAGATTTGCCACGTCATAATTTGTATTAAATGTTATATTATCTGTAACATTACCATCAGTCTTATCTATAGCATTTAAATAGCTTTTTATAGTATCAAGTGATACAGGGGATGTGATATCTACCTCATCTGGTATTCCATTATCTATAAATGTTGGGGATAATGCCTCATCATACTCTACATTTATAGTAAGTGGTAGATACATCTCATTACCTGCCTTATCATATATCCTATATAATACATTGTAGCTTCCCTTCTTTAAATAGGAGCTTGTATATTCATCACTTACAACCTCTATATAATACTTATTAACAGACTTAACCTTAAAGATTGATGTATCAGATACATCATATAAATTACCATAGGCTGTAACTGTATCATTATATTCTACAATAAACTTATCATATATTAGCTTTATATTAAAGCTTGTAAGTGTAAATGATAAGATAATTGATGAGCCATTAATTCCCTCATCATCATTTAAAATTTCTACATATTCTGCAAAATATAGATATTTGTAGGAACTATAGTTTGTAAGAGTTAGATCAAAGCTTTGTGAAATATACATTTCATCATAGGTATCAAATGGCTGAGCATAGGGATTATAATATCTATCATCATTTAGATCTACATAATCGCTTGATAAAACTATCATGATATTATCTCTTGATACATTACCACTTAGCTCAATAAAGCTTGCTCCTTCTATATTATATGAAGCATATACTACATAGCCACTATAGAAATAATTACTATTTTTATAGTCATCATAGACTGCTACAGTATATGTAGTACTACTATCCTCTGCAAATATCTCCTTTCCAATTCCTAATACAAATAGTATTGCAATTATTATTGCTAATATCCTTTTCTTCATTTTTTCTCACCTCACTATTACATATAGCGAGATTTTTTAATTTTTACTAAAAAAAAGAGATAGAAATTAATCTATCTCCTTATGCTGATACTATTTCTACGCTCTCATCATAGTTAATAACTATAGTGTGCTCCCACTGTGCTGAAAGCTTTCCATCAACTGTATAAGATGTCCAAGTATCTCCTGGCTTAAATCTTATACCCTTCTTTCCTTCATTAATCATAGGCTCAATTGTAAATACCATACCTGGTACAATAAGCTCACGATCAATATGCTCATCATAATGTAGAATATATGGATCCTCATGCATCTTAAATCCTACACCATGTCCACAGTATTCCTCAACAACGCTAAATCCGTTCTTATGAGCAATACGCTCAATAACCTTACCAAAGTCAGAGACTCTAGTCTCCCAAGGTACTATAATCTTAATAGCCTCCTCAAGACACTCCTTTGTAACCTCTACAAGCTTTCTAGCATTATCACTAACCTCTCCTATCATAAACATACGAGAAGCATCTGCATAATACCCCTTATACTCTGTAGTTACATCTACGTTAATGATATCTCCATCCTTTAAAATTACATCCTTACGAGGAATTCCATGACAGATTACATCATTAACTGCAGTACATATTCTCTTAGGATATCCCTCATAATGGAAATCTGCAGAATGAGCATCGTGCTCCTCTAAGAACTTAGCACACATATCATCAATCTCTTCTGTAGACATTCCAGCCTTGATATTATTCTCAACTAGATCTAAAAGACCATTATTAATAACAGCCGCAGCCTTAATTCCATCAATATCCTTTTGATTCTTAATCATCTTATGTGTTGGGATTACATATCCATCCTTACGATAAGCCTCTAGTCTTTGGTCAAAAAGCCAATGACACTTCTTATAAGGCTCTCCACTTCCACACCAGCATAATTTATCCTTTTTTTGCTTCATATAATTACCTCACATTTAATAATATATAATATTTATCAATTTTTTTAAAGTAAAACGATAAAAAAAGAATGTATTTCTACATTCTAGTTTTATAAATGGTTTCTATGGTGTCCATCATAGAAAAATAAGAATATTAAAAATGCAAGTAAGCCTAAAAATAAAGCTACACCTACTATTATTCCAATTGTAACACCCTTTGCTAATAAGAACATATTAATCAATTCCCTTCAACAATATATAGTATATTATAGCATATTAAAGGAAACTTTAAAACTACATTCCCAAATATTTAAATGCCTCTAGGCACTCTAATACCTCATCCTTTGTTGTAGCATATGATGTAACTAATCTTATTACACTATCCTCTCCTAAATCCTCCCAGACCTCAAAAAGCACAAGCTCATTTAAAGCCTTAAGCTTATTTGTTTTAACCTTAAGGAAAACCTGATTAGTTTCATTTCTATAGCAAACATACCTATCAAGACCTTCTCTTAGCATATCTGCCATTTCCTTCTCACGTCTTGCAAGCTCTAGGTAATAATCATCCTTAAGGAATTCCTTAAACATAATAGCCCCAACAAATCCCTTCGCAAAAAGACCAAGTCTATTTTTAAGCATATACTTAAAATTCCTCTTAAGCTCATCATTTATAATCACAAGCATCTCACCAAAGGGAAGACCAAGCTTTGTACCACCAAGGTAGAACATATCACAGTATCCTGCAATATCCTTTAGAGTGTAGCCTCCAGATACTAAAGCCTCAGGAAGACGAGCTCCATCTATAAATAGATAAAGCTTTAATCTTCTTGTAATATTATATATTTCCTTAAGCTCTGATAGGGTATATGTCTCTCCAAGCTCTGTAGCATTAGAGATATATAAGGCCTTAGGTAATACCATATGGTTGTCTGCATACATCTTATATGTAGCCTCTATTTTTCTAATATCTACCTTACCACCAATATTATCTAAATAAATAACCTTATGACCTGTAGACTCTAATGCTCCTGTCTCATGCACATTAATATGGGCACTCTTAACAGCCATAACAGCCTCATAAGGAGCTCTAAGCATTTGGTTTAAACCAATCACATTAGTAATAGTACCACCTGCTAAAACATAGGTATCTACATCCTTACCTAATATATTATTAACCATATCATTAAGCTCTTTAGAATGAATATCCTCACCATATCCGATATTCTTCTCACCGCTATATTTAACTAAAGCCTCAAGTATCCTTTTATCAGCTATAGTATTATAATCATTTTTAAAATTAACTGCCATAATATCAACCTCACAAAAAGATTATAGCATTATTATCTAAATTAACAAGGAAAAAGCCACCCAAGTGGGTGGCATAGCTATAGCTTATACTTAACAAATAATCTTATAATTAAAGTATTAAACTTCTTATAAAGCTCATACTCTGTATACTTTCTAGTCTTATGAGCAAAGATCTCTTCTTCAGTCGCATTAGGATATCTATCACTAAATCTTTTGCAGGCTCTTTTTATAGCCTCAACAACAGAGGTTCTAACTATTATAACCTTACCTATTAAAAGATTAAAATTATTTAAATGCCTAATCTGTCCTGAATCAAGGACTATAGTTTTATCTGTTAAATGCCTATTATCCATAATGATTTGTAGGACCTCATTAAAATGCCTTATGTTAATCCAAAGATTATGGCTTCCCTCATAATGCTCATCGGGGAAGGCCTCATATATCCTTTTTCTTAAGATATGCTGAAACTCTGAAACCTCTATACTATCATTAAATAGCTTATCAGTTTCAATAAGCTCATACTCACTAGACGAAAAATTATCTCTTGCGTATGTGGATTTACCACCACCACTTACACCAGTTACAAATATAAACCTATCATCTGATATATCAAAGATAAGGGGATCCTTTGATTCATAAATATCTATAAACTCCTTCTCTACATTTTGAAAAAAGCTATAAAGATTTTTATCATT
>JAILRQ010000046.1 GCA_024698125.1 Acholeplasmatales bacterium | reverse complement strand
AGTATCTAGTTTTGAGAGATTAGTCTGGTGACGATAGCGAAGTGGACACACCTGTTCCCATCCCGAACACAGAAGTTAAGCACTTCAACGCTGATGATAGTACCACGGTGCGAAAGTAGGAAGTTGCCAGGCAATCTCTTTTTGGAGGTTTAGCTCAGTTGGGAGAGCATCTGCCTTACAAGCAGAGGGTCAGCGGTTCGAGCCCGTTAACCTCCACCATTATGCCGAAATAGCTCAATCTGGTAGAGCAACTGACTTGTAATCAGTAGGTTCCGGGTTCGATTCCTGGTTTCGGCACCATCCTAGTTTGACCCGCTAGCTCAGACGGTAGAGCACTTGACTTTTAATCAAGGGGTCTGGAGTTCGAATCTCCAGCGGGTCACCATCCTATTATATGCATCTGTGGTGAAATAGGTAGACACGAGGGACTTAAAATCCCTTGGCTGATGAAGCCGTGCCGGTTCGACTCCGGCCAGATGTACCACTTTTCTACTTATAATAATTATTTTTTAATTGCTGGGGCTTTAGCTCAGCTGGGAGAGCGCCTGCTTTGCACGCAGGAGGTCAGGAGTTCGATCCTCCTAAGCTCCACCAATTTTTTTAAAAATAACCGATGGCGGGGTAGCTCAATTGGCTAGAGCGTCCGGTTCATACCCGGGAGGTTGGGGGTTCGACACCCTCCGCCGCTACCACTTATAATTTTAACGGACCCGTAGCTCAGTTGGTTAGAGCCACCGGCTCATAACAGGTTGGTCGTAGGTTAGAGTCCTACCGGGTCCACCATCATAAATATATATTTAATAGAAAAAAACCAAACGGAGGAATACCCAAGTCTGGCTGAAGGGACCGGTCTTGAAAACCGGCAGTAGGGCGACCTAGCGGGGGTTCGAATCCCTCTTCCTCCGCCACTACATCGCGGAGTAGAGCAGCCTGGTAGCTCGCAAGGCTCATAACCTTGAGGTCGTTGGTTCAAATCCTTCCTCCGCAACCAAAAATATGGTCTCATAGTATATCGGTTAGTATAAAAGATTGTCACTCTTTAGAGAGGGGTTCAACTCCCCTTGAGACCGCCACTTATTGGCTCGGTAGCTCAGTCGGTAGAGCAAAGGACTGAAAATCCTTGTGTCGGTGGTTCGATTCCGCCCCGCGCCACCATCTTTAATTATTAGACATTTTTGAAATGTCTTTTTTTTATTTTTAAATTTGCTATAATAAAATTGAGGTGGTTATATGGATTTTACTAAAATCGTCAATATTGAAAAGTGCTATAAAGAGGAAAAAATAATTAAAAATGATATCGCCTTTATTAGACCTGATTTATCAAGAGAAGTAATCAAAGTTTCATTTGGAATTCGCTTTTTTTTAAATGATGGAACTATCGAAGAAGAATATTATGATGTTGTTTATAAAGAATCTTTACAAGACGGATATTCTTATTATCCAAATGTGGATTGTAATTCATATGAAGAAATAGAAAACATTTCTCTTATTGCCCATAATAGAGATGTTAAATTTAATGAGCTAATTGCAGGATTAAAGAAATGATAAAAAAAGCATTTATTTTTGTTTTAACAATTATGCTTTTTTTGGTGTGTGTTAAAGCAAAGGAAAAGAAGAAATATTTAGCTTTAGGTGATTCCATCACAGCTGGATATAGATTAGCTAATCCAGAAGAAGATGCATTTGCAAGTATCTTTGCGAAAAAGTATGATTTTGAACTAACTAATGAAGCTGTTACAGGTGATAAATCAAGTGCCTTACTTGAGAAACTTCCTAATTATAATATTGATGATTATGATGTAATTTCTATATGTATTGGAGCAAATGATGTTTTAAGAGATTTCATTAATAAGTTTTTAGATTTATCAACTGAAGAGATGATTGAATTTCTAAATAATGTAGAAAACGATGAAGAATTCAATAAACAAATAGATGAAAATTTAGTTAATCTTGATAAGAACTTAGAAAAGATAATGGAAATAGTTAAAAGCGGTCATGCGCAAATATATATGATGAATGTATATAATCCATATAGAAAAAACTATATACCAGCTTTAGAAAAGCTTGCTGATAAGTATATGCATAAGCTTAATGCCGTAATCGAAAAATACGCAAAAGAAGTACATTTTGTTAATTTATATAGAGGAATGGCTAATAAAAAGGGTATTTTAATCAATTCTCAAAGCCTAACAACCATTTATGATCCACATCCAAATGTAGAAGGGCATAAGGCTATAGCTGATATTCTTGGTGAAAAATATTATCAAAATAATTTAGAAACAAAGAATTTAGTTTTAGCAATAGTTATAGGAATAATAGCTATAGCACTAGAGGCTGTTGAAGTAATCTATACCTCAAAAAAGTTCCTTATGAAGCCAAAATTTGAGGATAGGCCAAAAAACAATAACCAAGAAAAAGAAGAAGAAAAAACAAGTAGTTCTCGCTTCATTCGAAGCTAGAACTTTTTCTTTTGTAAAAAAATAAAAAAAGTTGTTGCATTCTATATTATTTTATAATATAATATTAATGCACGCGTATTGCGGAATGGCTGTGAAACGGAAGGTTGCTGACACACGAGAAAGCGTTGTCTCTTATGCGCGTAGAGTCAGGTTTTTCCGCGGAGCAAGTCTATACAAGATTATAGGCGAAAGGAGAAAATTAATTATGGCAACAAACAAACTTAGAATTCGTTTAAAGTCTTACGATCACAGAATCTTAGATTTAGCAGCAAAGAAAATCGTTGATACTGTAAAAAAGACTGGTGCATCTGTAAATGGACCAATTCCTCTTCCAACAGAAAAGGAAATCTTCACAATTTTAAGATCACCACATGTAAACAAGGACTCACGTGAGCAATTCGAAAGAAGAACTCATAAGAGACTAATCGATATTGTCAACCCTAACCCAAAGACTATCGATTCACTAATGCACATCGAATTGCCAAGCGGTGTAGACATTGTAATGAAATAACAAAAACAAAAAAAGAAAAAATTAAAAAGAAAGGTAAATGGTGTAACTTATGGCCAAAGGAATCTTAGGTAGAAAATTGGGCATGACTCAAATTTTCGATGCAGCGGGTAATTTAGTACCTGTAACAGTTATTGACTGTACACCAAACGTAGTTCTTCAACAAAAGACTGTTGAGAACGACGGTTATGAGGCTGTACAAGTTGGTTTCGCCGACAAGGGTGAAAATATTGCTAACAAGCCAGAGACTGGACATGCTAGCAAGGCAAACACTGCTCCTAAGCGCTTCATAAGAGAATTCCGTTTCTCAGAAGCACAAGGAGGAAACGAGTTAGTATCTTATAGTGTTGGTCAAGAAATAAAGTGTGATATCTTCGCTGAGGGTGAAGTTATTGACGTTACTGGAGTTTCAAAAGGTAAAGGATATGCCGGAACAATCAAGCGTTATAACCACCGTCGTCAAAGAATGACACACGGAGTATCTGCTTCTCATAGAGAGGTTGGATCAATGGGACCTATCAAGGGAAATATGAAGGGTAAGAAAATGCCTGGACATATGGGAGTTGACAAGGTAACATTACAAAACCTTACAATTGCTAAGGTTGATACAGAAAGAAACCTTATCCTTATCAAGGGTAATGTTCCAGGACCAAAGAATGGTTTTGTAGAAATTAAGACAGCTGTAAAGGCTGCTAAGTAATATAGGAAAGGAGATTTATTATGCCAACAATCGCATTATTAAATCAAGCTGGTAAGAAGGTAAAAGACATTACTTTATCAGAAGAGATTTTTGGAATTGAGCCTAACCAACAAGTAATTTATGACGTAGTTAACGCTCAAAGAGCTGCAATGCGCCAAGGAACACATGACACTTTAGTTCGTCATGAGGTTTCAGGTGGTGGAAAGAAGCCATGGAGACAAAAGGGTACTGGACGTGCTCGTCAAGGAACTATCCGTGCTCCACAATGGCGTGGTGGAGGTACAGTATTTGGACCTCATCCAAGAAAGTATGATGTTAAGGTAAATAAGAAGGTAAGACAATTAGGACTTAAGTCTGCATTATCTTACAAGGTATTAAATGAGAAGTTAGTAGCAGTAGACTCAATTAAGTTTGATGCTATTAAGACTAAGGATTTCATCGCATTCCTTAACAACATCAATGCAAATGGAAAGACTTTAGTATTAGTTAAGGAGCTAGATGCTAACACAGCATTAAGCGCTAGAAACTTACAAACAGTATTTGTAAATACAGCTGAGCATTCATCTGTATACGACATCTTATGCTATGACAAGTTAGTTATGACATCTGATGCAATTTCATATTTCGAGGAGGCTTTGAAGTAAAATGGCACAAGTAATTGCAAAACATTATGACATCATTAAGAGACCTATCATTACTGAGAAGTCTATGTCTTTAAAGGAGCAAAGCAACAAGTATACTTTTGCTGTTGATCCAAAGGCAAACAAGATCGAAATCAAGGAAGCCGTAGAGGCAATCTTCAATGTTAAGGTTTTATCAGTAAATACATTAAATGTAGCTGGTAAGGCTAAGAGAATGGGAAAGTATGAAGGTAAGACTGCCGCATACAAGAAGGCCATCGTAGAGCTTGCTGAGGGACAAACAATCGCAGCATTCAACATTGAGTAATTAAAATATTAGAAAATTATAGGAGAATAAATAATCATGGGTATTAGAAAGTATAAGGCTATCACTAATGGTAGACGTAATATGTCAGTACTAACATTCGATGAGATTACAACAAGCACTCCTGAGAAGTCATTATTAGTACCTGCTAAGGTTAACGCAGGACGTAATAACACTGGACGTATCACTGTTCGTCATAGAGGAGGAACAGTTAAGAGATTCTATCGTATTATCGATTTCAAGAGAAATAAGGATGATATCGAAGCAACAGTTAAGACTATCGAGTACGATCCAAACAGAAGTGCAAATATCGCGTTAGTTAGCTATGCTGATGGAGAGAAGAGATATATTCTTGCTCCAGAAGGATTAACAGTAGGAACAAAGATTGTTTCTGGAAAGAATGCTGATATCAAGGTTGGAAATGCACTTCCTATCGCATTAATCCCAGTTGGATCAGTAGTTCACAATATCGAGTTACATCCAGGTAAGGGTGGACAATTAGCACGTAGTGCTGGTACATCTGCTCAAATCCTAGGACGTGAGGAGAAGTATGTATTAGTTCGTTTAAGCTCTGGTGAGGTTCGTAAGGTACTTGGAACTTGCAAGGCTACAATTGGAACAGTTGGAAACGCTGAGCACGAGCTAGTAAAGATTGGTAAGGCTGGTCGTGCACGTAAGATGGGACTTCGTCCTGAGGTACGTGGATCAGTTATGAACCCTAATGACCACCCACATGGAGGAGGAGAAGGTAAGGCACCTATCGGACGTGCTAACCCAGTTACTCCTTGGGGTAAGCCAGCTCTAGGTCTTAAGACTAGAAAGCATAAGAAGGCTTCTAACAAGTTAATCGTTCGTCGTAGAAACGATAAGTAATTATAGGAGGAAAATTAATATATGTCACGTTCAATAAAGAAGGGCGCATTTGTTGATGCTTCTCTTATGAAGAAGGTAGAAGCTCAAAATGCAGCTAAGGAAAATAAAGTAATTCAAACTTGGTCACGTCGTTCAACAATTTATCCTGCATTCGTAGGACACACTTTTGGTGTTTATAACGGTCGTGAGCATACACCAGTATACGTTACTGAGGATATGGTAGGACACAAGCTTGGTGAGTTTGCACCTACTAGAACATTCAAGGGACACGTTGCTGATGATAAGTCAAGCAAGTAATTTAAGAGGAGGAAACTATAATGGAAGCAAATAAGATTGAAGTTAAAGCAACTGCTAACACTGTAAGAGTAACTCCTCGTAAGGCTCGTCTTGTAATCGATATGATTCGTGGTAAGAATGTTAATGAGGCTGCTGCTTTATTAAAGCTTACTAACAAGGGAGCAAATGAGGCTGTAATTAAGGTGTTAAATTCAGCTGTTGCAAATGCTGAGCATAACAATGGATTAAACAAGGAAAATCTATATGTTAAGGCTGCATTCGTAAATGACGGATTAAGAATGAAGAGAATGTTACCACGTGCTAAGGGACGTGGAGACGTTATCATCAAGAGAACTTGCAACATCACTGTAGTTGTTGCAGAGAGAAATTAATTAAGGAGGAAATCACATGGGTCAAAAGGTAAGTCCACTTGGATTACGTGTTGGAATTAATCGTGACTGGGATGCATCTTGGTATGCAGCAAAGAACGATGTAGCTGACTTATTATTAGAGGATCTTAAGATTCGTAAGTATCTTGAGAAGACTTATAAGAACGCTGCAATGTCACGTGTCGTAATCGAGCGTCAAAAGGGAACAAACAAGGATCGTGTTAAAATTTCACTTTATACTGCTAAGCCAGGTGTAGTAATCGGTAAGGAAGCAGAGACAAAGAATAAAGTGGTATCTGAGCTTGAGTATCTTACTAAGAAGGAAATCGTCCTTAACATTGTTGAGATCAAGAGACCAGAATTAGATGCTACATTAGTAGCAAAGTCAATTGCTGAGCAATTAGAGGCACGTGCATCATTCAGACGTGCACAAAAGCTTGCAATTCAAAGAGCTTTAAAGGCTGGAGCTAAGGGAGTTAAGACTCTTATCTCTGGTAGACTTGGAGGAGCTGAAATGGCTCGTTCTGAGGGATATAACGAAGGACAAGTACCTCTACAAACACTTCGTGCTGACGTTGATTATGCTTGCGAAGAGGCAAACACAACTTACGGAAAGCTAGGAGTTAAGGTTTGGATCTACAGAGGAGAAGTTCTTAACCTAAAGAAGAGACAAGAGGCAGAAAAGGCTGAGAGAAACGCTCGTAATGATAAGAGACGTGCTCCAAGAAAGCCTTTCGCTAAGGATGCTAAGGCACCTAAGGCTAATGCTGAGACTTCTAATAAGGAGGCTAAGTAATTATGTTAATGTTACCAAAGAGAACAAAGTTTAGACGTCCTCATAGAGTATATTATGATGGATGTCCAAAGGGAGACACAGAGATCGCATTCGGAGAGTACGGTCTTGTAGCACAAGAGGGATGCTGGTTAACTAACCACCAACTTGAGGCTGCCCGTGTTGCCATCACTAGATATTTCGCTCGTGGTGGAAAAGTATACATCAAGGTATTCCCTCATATTTCTAAGACTAAGAAGCCACTTGCAGTACGTATGGGATCTGGAAAAGGATCACCAGAGCAATGGGTTGCTGTAGTTAAGAAGGGAATGTTAATTTTCGAGGTTAGTGGAGTTGACGAGGCTACTGCTCGTGAGGCATTAAGACTTGCAGGACATAAGCTACCAATCAAGACAAAGTTCGTTAAGAAGGAGGATGCTGAGTAATGAAAAACGCAGATATTCGTAAGTTATCAACTGAGGAAATCAGTGCACAAATCTTAGAGCTTAAGGCTGAGTTATTTAACCTAAAGCTTCAAAATGAGCTTGGACAATGCGAAAACACTGCTCGCATCAACCAAGTAAGAAAGACTATCGCTAGAATGAATACAGTTCTAAGCGAGCGTAAGGAGGCTTAGTTATGGAGCGTAATACAAGAAAGACATTCACTGGTGTTGTAGTATCTGACAAGATGGATAAGACAATCACTGTTGCTGTAGACCACTACGTAAAGGATAGAATTTACGGAAAGCGTGTTAAGCAAACTACTAAGCTTTATGCGCATGATGAAGAGAATACAGCTAAGGTTGGAGACACTGTAAAGATTATGGAGACTAGACCATTATCAAAGAACAAGCGTTTCCGTTTAGTATCAGTATTAAAGACTACTGAGACTCTTTAATTTTAACTACCAAAGAAGGAGGTATTCACAATGGTACAACAAGAAACTAGACTTGCTGTTGCTGATAATTCAGGAGCACGTGAGTTATTAATTATTAAGGTATTAGGTGGAGCATTACATAGATATGCCAATGTTGGTGACATTGTTATTTGCTCTGTTAAGAATGCATTACCTAACGGTGGAGTTAAGAAGGGTGATGTAGTAAAGGCCGTTATCGTTCGTACTAAGCAAGGTCTTAGAAGAGCTGACGGATCATATATTAAGTTTGACGAGAATGCAGCAGTTCTTATTTCAGATGATTTAAATCCAAAGGGAACTCGTATTTTCGGACCTGTAGCTAGAGAGCTTCGTGACAAGAATTACATGAAGATCGTTTCACTAGCTCCAGAAGTTCTATAGGAGGTAAACTATGCTTATTAAAACAGGAGATACTGTAGTAGTAATCGCAGGTAAGAATAAGTTTACAGTTGATAAGAAGGGTAATAAGACTCTTACAACTGGTAAGGTATTAAAGGCTTTCCCTAAGACTAACAAGGTTTTAGTAGAGGGTGTTAATATCGTTAAGAAGCACGTAAAGCCTAACCAGGCACAAGCTTCTGGTAGCATCGTTGAGGTTGAGGCTCCAATTGCCGTATCTAACGTTATGTTATTAGATCCTAAGACAAATAAGCCTTGCCGTGTTTCTATTAAGACAAATGATAAAGGCGAGAAGATCAGAGTGTCAAAGCAATCTGGTTATGAATTTAAGTAATCTTCAAGAGAGGAGGTAAACTATTAAATTATGAATCGTTTACAAGAGAAATATCAAAATTCTGTAAGAGCAGAATTACAAAAGCAATTTAACTATAATTCATCAATGGAGATCCCTAAGATTGAGAAGATCGTATTAAATATGGGAGTTGGTGATGCAACAAGCAATTCAAAGGTTTTAGATGATGCAGTAGCTGAGATGACTAAGATCGCTGGACAAAAGCCAGTTGTTACTAAGGCTAAGAAGTCAATTGCAACATTTAAGCTACGTGAGGGAATGCCTATCGGATGTAAGGCTACACTTAGAGGAGAGAGAATGTATGAGTTCTTAGATAAGCTTATCTCAATCGCTCTTCCACGTGTACGTGATTTCCGTGGAATCTCTGCTGATGCCTTTGATGGTCGTGGTAACTATACTCTAGGAGTTAAGGAGCAATTAATCTTCCCTGAAATCAACTTCGAGGAAGTTAAGAAGATCCGTGGACTAGATGTTGTAATTGTTACTACTGCTAAGACTGATGAAGAGGGACGTGCCCTATTAAAGTTAATGGGTATGCCTTACAAAAAGTAATTAAAGGAGAACATTATGGCAAAGAAATCATTAGTTGTTAAAAATCATAGAAAAGCTAAGTTCACTGCAAGAGAGTATACAAGATGCGAGCGTTGCGGACGTCCTCGTGCAGTACTTAACGACTTTAAGCTATGCCGTGTTTGTTTTCGTGAATTAGCATACAAGGGACTTATCCCTGGTGTTAAGAAAGCAAGCTGGTAATATAATATATTCCGGTCTATTGGAAGGAGGAACGATCGTATGGCTATGACAGATCCAATTGCGGATATGTTAACTCGCATTAGAAATGCGAATAAGATGTTACATGAAACAGTTGATGTACCTGCATCTAATATTAAGAGTTCAATTCTTGAGGTATTCAAGAACGAGGGATTTATTGCAGATTACAAGACTGTAACTGAAGATAATAAGGGTGTTACAACTGTAACATTAAAGTATATTGATAACAAGGAAAGAGTTATCAAGGGACTTAAGAGAGTCAGCAAGCCAGGACTAAGAGTCTATGTTGAGGCTGACAACCTACCTAAGGTTTTAAACGGATTAGGAGTTGCTGTTATTTCTACATCTAAGGGTGTAATGACAGACAAGGCAGCTCGTAAGCAAAACCTTGGTGGAGAAGTTCTAGCATATATTTGGTAATTAAGAAAAAACAGGAGGTGTTTTAATTTATGTCTCGTATTGGAAATAAGGTAATCAACTTACCTGAGAAGGTAACTGTTACTGTAGATGACAATAACGTGGTAACTGTAAAGGGACCTAACGGAGAGTTAACTGGTGCTATCGATAAGAATATCACTATCGAGGTTAATGGTTCTGAGGTTACATTAAAGAGACCAAACGATACATTCAAGGCTGTTCACGGAACAAGCCGTGCTAACCTAGCTAACATGGTTAAGGGTGTATCAGAAGGATTTAAGAAGCAATTAGACATCATTGGAGTTGGATACCGTGCACAATTAAGCGGAAAGACTCTTGTAGTATCAGCAGGATACTCACATGATGTAAATATGGAAATTCCTGCAGGAGTAAAGGTTGAAGTAGTTAAGGGTACAACTTTAATTATTTCAGGAGCTGATGCTCGTACTGTAGGTCAATTTGCGGCAGAGGTTCGTGATATCAGAAGACCAGAGCCATATCATGGTAAGGGAATCAGATATACTGATGAGCATGTACGTCGTAAAGAAGGAAAGACAGCTAAGAAGTAATAGAAAGGAGCGCACAGAAATATTATGATTAGTAAAGTATCAAAGAATGTTAAGCGTTTAAAGAGACATTATAGAATTCGTAAGAACGTAAGCGGTACACCTACTGCACCTCGTTTAAATGTTTTCCGTTCAAACAAGCAAATTTATGCTCAAATTATTGATGATGTTAATGGTAAGACATTATGTAGTGCTTCTTCACTAGACAAGGAGCTTGGTCTTAAGAATGGATCAAATGTTGCAGCTGCAGCTAAGGTTGGAGAACTAGTAGCTAAGCGCGCAAAGGAAGCAAAAATCAAGACTGTTGTATTTGACCGTGGAGGATATTTATATCATGGACGCGTTCAAGCATTAGCAGATGCAGCTCGTGAAGCTGGACTTGAATTCTAATTAAGGAGGACTACAACAAATGAGCGAAGAGAAGACAGTTAATGCTGCCAAGGCTGAAAATGTTAAGGTAGTAGCTGAAAAAGAGCAACCTGAATTCGAAGAGAAAGTCGTAACTATCAACCGCGTTGTTAAGGTTGTTAAGGGAGGAAGACACCAACGTTTTGCTGCTCTAGTAGTAATTGGAGACAGAAAAGGTAGAGTCGGATTCGGTACTGGTAAAGCACTAGAGGTACCAGACGCAATTAAGAAGGCCGTTGAAAGTGCTAAGAAGAACATTATCAATGTTCCAGTTGTTAATACAACAATTCCTCATCAAATTACAGGAATCTACGGATCTGGACAAGTATTCTTAAAGCCAGCTGTAGAGGGAACTGGAGTTATCGCTGGAGGTCCAGTTCGTGCCGTTCTAGAGTTAGCAGGTATTACTGATATCCTATCAAAGTGCCAAGGATCTAGAACAAAGATTAATATGGTTAGAGCAACATTCGAGGGTCTTAAGAACCTTCAGACTGTAGAAAGCGTAGCAGCTCGTCGTGGTAAGACAGTTGCTGAGATTAGAGGTTAATTAATATGAAGTATCAAATTACATTAGTTAAGTCATTAATCGGAAGAAAGCCTAACCAAATCGCAACAGCTAAAGCACTTGGACTAACAAAGATTGGTTCATCTGTAGTTAAAGAGGAAAATGAAGCTATTAAGGGTCAAATCCTTACTATAGCACACTTAGTAAAAGTAGTTGAAATAGAAAAGTAATAAGGAGGTGCCTTACTTATGCTAAATGAGTTAAAACCAGTAGAAGGTGCTAGACACTCTAAGAAGCGTCTTGGACGTGGAGTTGGAAGTGGACTAGGAAAGACTTCAGGTAGAGGACAAAAGGGTCAAAATTCTCGTTCAGGTGGAGGAGTTAGACCTGGATTCGAAGGAGGACAAATTCCTTTCTTCCAACGTTTACCAAAGAGAGGATTCAATAACGTTAATCGTGTAGAGTACGCTGTTGTTAATCTTATGGATTTAGAGAAGTTCGATAATGGATCAAAGATTACTCTTGAGACTTATTTCGAGACTGGTCTAGTTAAGAACGCTAAGAACGGAATTAAGGTTCTTGGAGAAGGAAAGTTAACTAAGAAGTTAAATGTTCAGGCTCACAAGTTTTCTGCATCAGCAGCTAAAGCAATTGAGGCTGCAGGCGGAACTGTTGAGGTGATCTAATTTGGTAGAAAAGTTAAAACGAATTTTTAGTAATCCTGACATTGTCAAAAAAATTACTTTTACATTCTTAATACTTTTAATATTCAAATTAGGTACCTATTTGCCTATCCCATTAATTGATACCGTTGCTGTAAAGCAATTACTAGAGGGAAATAGCTTCCTTACCATCCTAAATACATTTAGTGGTGGAGGATTAAGCTCTTTCTCTATTCTAGCATTAGGTATTTCACCTTATATCACTGCGGAAATCATCGTTCAAATGCTTGCGATTATTATTCCAAAGCTTAAAGAGTGGAGTGAGCAAGGTGAACAGGGAAAAACTAAGACTAATCGTGTCACAAGATACGTAACTGTCGTAGTTGCATTTATTCAAGCATTAGCATTATTATTTGGTCTTGGTAGTAGACCAGAGAACATCTTGGAAGCAAGTGTTCTAGCTGATAAGGATTTATTCTGGCTATTCTATATTTATATGGCAATAGTTATCACAGCAGGTTCTGCATTCGTTATGTGGCTTGCAGACCTAATTACAAGACATGGTGTTGGTAATGGTTCATCATTAATCATTGCTGCCGGTATTGTAACATCACTACCTTCAATGTTTACATTATTATGGAGTAAGTACATCACTGATGGAATCACTCCATCTTCAGTACTTTCATTTGTAGTAATTATAGTATTATTCATTGCAATGATTCTATTAGTAGTATTTATGGAAGGTGCTAAGCGTAGAATTCCAATTCAATATGCAAATAGACAAGGTAACTCATCATCAGATATTCCAGTTAAGCTAAATGTTGCTGGAGTTATCCCTGTTATCTTCGCATCTACACTATTATCTATCCCTCTAACAGTAGTTGGAATGATGGGACTTGAAACAGATAGTAGTACAGCAGCATATTGGTTCGATCAAATATTCAATTACCGTCAACCAATTGGAATGCTATTATATGTAATATTTATTTATTTCTTCTCATTCTTCTATGCATTTATGCAAATGGATCCAGACAAGATAGCTGATAATCTATCTAAGTCAGGAGCTTATATCCCAGGATATAGACCAGGAGAAGATACAAAGATTCAATTATCAAAAATCTTATTTAGAGTAACATTAATCGGTGCAACTTACCTAACATTCGTTGCGTTAGTACCAATTATTGTTGCAAAGGCATTCAGCTTCTCTACATCAGAGCAATCTACTATTGTAGTTGGAGGAACATCACTATTAATCATAGTTGGTGTTGCTATTGAGACTGCAAAGCAGCTTGAAACTGATTCAGCAACTGAAACATACAAAGGAATTTTATCATAGAGGTAATTATAATGAAGCTATTAATAACAGGACGTCCTGGTGCTGGTAAAGGTACTCAGGCAGTAAACATTAAGGAATATTATAACATCCCTCATATCTCAACAGGAGATATGTTCAGAGCCGCAATGAAGGCTGGAACTAAGATGGGACTTTTAGCCAAGTCATACATGGAGAAGGGTCAGCTAGTACCAGACGAGGTTACAATCGGTATTGTTGAGGATAGATTATCTGAGGCAGATTGTAAGGACGGATTCTTACTTGATGGATTCCCTCGTAATCTAGCACAAGCAGAGGCTTTAGATAAGTTCTTAACTAAGAACGGAATCAAGCTTGATGCAGTTCTAGATGTAAATGTAGAAAACAGTGTACTTGTTAGACGTATGGTTGGAAGAAGAGTTTGTAAGAACTGTGGTGCAACTTACCACGTTGAGTTCAACAAGCCTTTAAAGGATGGAATCTGCGATAACTGCGGATCACCACTTGTACAACGTCCAGATGACACTGAAGCTACTGCAGTAAATCGTTTAGCGGTTTATGATGAGCAAACAGCTCCTCTTCTTGATTATTACAAGAAGCAAGGAATCCTTAAGACTGTCAATGGTGATCAATCATTTGATAAGGTATTTGAGGATATTAAGGCCGTTTTAAAATAAAGTTCAATCCCTAAGATTACTACTCATTTCGAGTAGTATAGGGGAATTGAAGGCTCTGCTCAAAGCATTGCCATGCTAAACTTTTATTATAGTTTTGCATTAATAACAGTATTATTATGATAGCTATAGAAGGAGGCATTTTATGGCAAAGGAAAATGATAACATTATTGAGCTAGAGGGTAAGGTACTTGAGGTACTTCCTAATACTCAATTTAAAGTTGAATTAGAAAATGGACATATTGTCCTTGGACACGTTTCTGGTAAAATCCGCATGCACAACATTCGCATTTTACCAGGGGACAAGGTCACAGTAGAATTATCTACATATGACTTAACACGTGGACGTATAACTTACAGACGTAAGTAAATATAACACCGGAGGTAAAAATATGAAGGTTAGACCATCAGTAAAACCAATATGTGATAAGTGTAAAGTTATTAAGAGAAAAGGCCGTGTAATGGTTATCTGTGAGAATCCAAAGCACAAGCAAAGACAAGGTTAATTAAGAGGAGGACGATTTTATATGGCACGTATTGCAGGAATAGATATTCCTAGAGATAAGAGAATCGTTGTAGCATTAACTTATATTTATGGTATTGGAGATGCTACAGCAAAGCAAATCTTAGCAGACGCTAATGTATCAGAGGACATCCGTACAAAGGATCTATCTGAGGAGCAATTAAGCGCAATCCGTACAGAGGTTGCTAAGGTTAAGACAGAAGGAGATTTACGTAGAGAGGTTGCATTAAACATCAAGAGATTAATGGAAATCGGATCTTACAGAGGATTACGTCATCGTAGAAACCTACCTGTAAGAGGACAACATACTCGTAACAATGCCCGTACTCGTAAGGGTCCTAAGCACACTGTTGCAAATAAGAAGAAAGCTGTTTAATTAGGAGGTTAAGAATAATGGCACGTAAAGTAACAAAGAGACGTGTGAAGAAGAACGCACCACTTGGTGTTGCTCATATTCACTCAACTTTTAACAATACAATCGTTACAATAACTGATCCAGCTGGAAATGCAATTTCTTGGTCATCAGCTGGTGCTCTTGGATACAAGGGAAGCCGTAAGTCTACTCCATTTGCTGCACAACAAGCAAGTGAAGCTGCTGCTAAGGCTGCAATCGATCAAGGAGTAATCAAGGTAGAGGTTTCTGTTAAGGGTCCAGGACCTGGAAGAGAGGCTGCTATTCGTTCATTACAAGTTGCAGGACTTGAGATCACTGCAATCAAGGACGTAACACCAGTTCCACACAATGGATGTCGTCCACCAAAGCGCCCAAGAGGATAATTCCTCTTTGTGGGAGCTATAATGGATAGATTTTAACTTAAGGAGGCCTATTAATGAAAGATTTAAAATTCGAAAAACCAGCTACAAGCGTTATTGAATTATCAGAGGATGGAAACACTGGTAAGTTTGAAATCACTCCTCTTGAGAGAGGATTCGGACTTACTCTTGGTAATGCTTTAAGAAGAGTATTATTATCATCACTTCCTGGTACAGCATTTGTAAACGTTAAGATCGATGGAGCTCAACATGAGTTCATGTCACTTGACGGAGTTATGGAAGATGTTATTACAATCATCCTTAACTTAAAGGGAGTAATCCTAAAGACTGACTCTGAGGATCCTGATTTCACTGTTCAAGTTGAAATCCATAAGGGTGCCGGAGAGGTAACTGCTGCTGATATTATTCATGGTAATGAGTTAACAATTGTTAACCCTGATCACCACATCGCGACAGTATCAGAGGGAGGATCATTAAACATGGTTCTTACTGTTCGTCGTGGAGTAGGATTCGTTCCTGCTAACAAGAATAAGGAATACAATGAAACTGTAGGAGAAATTGCTATCGATTCAATTTATACTCCAATTGTTAATGTTAATTTCTCAGTTGAGAAGACTCGTGTTGAAAACGAGGCTAACCATGATGATCTTGTAATCGAGGTTACAACAAATGGTTCAATTAGTGCTAAAGAGGCTTTAGCTATGGCTTCTAAGATGCTTATCGAGCATCTAAACGTAGTCGTTGAGCTTTCTGAGAAGGCATCTAATACTGACTTCATGATGGAGCCAAATGATGACTCTCAAAATAAGAAGCTTGAGATGACTATCGATGACCTTGACCTATCAGTTCGTTCATACAACTGCTTAAAGAGAGCTGCTCTTAACACAGTTGCTGACTTAACTGCTAAGTCTGAGGAAGATATGATGAAGGTTCGTAATTTAGGACGTAAGTCATTAAAGGAAATCAAAGAAAAGCTAGAGGATATGGGATTAGGATTTAGAAAAGACTAATCTTAACAATATAAGGAGGAACTAAAACTATGGCAGGTTATTCAAGATTACGCCGTAATGCATCTGCTCGTAAGGCTGTATTACGCGATCTTATCACAGATTTAATTCTTAACGGATCAATTGAGACAACAGTTATTAAGGCTAAGGAGCTTAAGAGACTTGCTGACAAGATGGTAACACTTGGAAAGCAAAACACATTAGCTTCTAGACGTAATGCTGCTAAGCTTGTTCGTTTTGAGAAGGATAGCGACGGAAAGTTAGCTATTCAAAAGTTATTCGATGAAATTGCACCTAAGTTTGCTTCTCGTAACGGAGGATACACTAGAGTTATTAAGACTGGTGTTCGTCGTGGAGATGCTACTCAAATGGCAATTATCCAATTCGTTGACTAATAGAATTATAAGGAAGTCAAATCGACTTCCTTTTTTTCATTTCTATAATGCTTTAAATATACTTTTTTGATATAATATAATAGAGATATTGTGTAAGGAGTTATTTTGGTATGATAGAGGTAAAGGATATAAAGTTTGCATATACCAAGGAAGACATCGCTTTAAGAGGCGTTTCTTTTAACATACCTGATGATTCTTGGGTATCTATTATTGGACATAATGGTAGTGGAAAGTCTACTATATCTAAGCTTTTAATAAACCTTATTTCTGCTCAAAAGGGAGAAATAATTGTTGATGGAGTTACCCTTTCTGAGGCTACTGCTCCAGAAATTAGAAAGAATATTGGAATAGTATTTCAAAATCCAGATAACCAATTCGTTGGTGTAGATGTAGAGCACGATATCGCATTTGGGCTAGAAAACCTACAAATAGATCACGATTCTATGCATAAGCTTGTATCTGAATATGCAGAAAAGGTATCAATGCTTGATAAGCTTAAGCGTGAGCCTCATACACTTTCAGGTGGAGAGAAGCAAAGAGTTGCGATTGCAGGAATTCTTGCATTAAACCAAAAATATATTATTCTTGATGAGGCTACATCAATGCTAGACCCAGAGGGTACAGAGGATGTAGTAAATCTTATTAAGACATTAAAGACTAAATATCATAAAACAATCATTACAATAACACATGACCTAAACCTAGCCGCATTAAGTGATAATGTTATTGTACTTCGTGAGGGTAAAAAGATTGCCGAGGGTAAGCCTATGGAGGTATTTGCTGATAAGAAGATGCTTGATTCCTCTAATCTAGAGCTACCATTTGACCTAGATTTTTATGATATGTGTAATAATTCATCACTTAATGGTGATAAGGAGCTAATGGACGCAATATGGGAATATCATTTAAAGAAGTAGGTCATAAGTATCGCGGCGTAAAAAGAAAGGACATTACAATTGCCCTTGATAATATTAATCTTGATATAAATGAGTGTGATGAGTTTATCACTGTAATTGGTAAAACAGGTAGTGGTAAATCAACTCTTATTTCTCATATGAATGGTCTATTATTACCAACTGAGGGTAAGGTAGTATTATTTGATAAGGAGTTTACAAGAAAGAAGAATCGTAATCCAAAGCTTAAGCCTATAAGAAAAAGAATTGGATTTGTATTCCAATTCCCTGAATACCAGCTATTTGAGGAGAATGTTTATAAGGACATTATCTTTGCTCCCAAGAACTTTGGATTTACACCTGATGAAATAAAGGACAGTGTATTAAATGTTTGTGAGCTATTAAACATCGATACAGAGCTTTTAAAGAAGTCTCCCTTTAACTTATCTGGAGGACAAATGAGAAAGGTTGCTATCGCAGGAATTTTAGCATATAATCCAGATATTTTAATTCTTGATGAGCCAACAAGAGGACTAGATCCTAAGACTGCTCATGAGATTATGGAGGTATTCTATAATATCCATAAGAAGATGCATAAAACTATCATCATGATTACTCATGATATGAATATAATGTATAAATATGCAACACGTACCCTCGTAATGAAGGACGCAAGGCTTGTCTATGATGGAAGTAAGGAGGAATTGTTTAAAACTAATTCCTATAAGGACTATCATCTAGAAAAGCCTGAGGTGCTATCTATGATAGATCACCTAAATCAAAGGCTTGGCTTAAATATTCCTTATACAGTTCATACTAAGGAGGAGCTTTTAAGCTACTTGATGGAGGTGAGAGTAAATGGATAATATAACTATTGGTCAATATATTCCAGGATCTTCTTGGATTTATAGGATGGATCCTAGAATGAAGATTATACTTACAGTAATATTAATGGTAATAACATTTATTCTACCATCGCTTATAAGTGTAAGTATCGCTCTTGCTATATTTATCCTAGTGTTTATTACAACACGTATACCTCTTATGAAGATGCTTGCAGGATTAAAGCCTGTAGTATACCTTATGATCTTTACCTTCATATTACAGATATGCTATACAAAGGGTAATGAGGATACATTATTAAAAATATTAGAATTCCATTTTAGCTTTATAACACTTGCTATTATGCTAGGAATTCTTATCTTCTATTTTCTAACAAAGAAGTATGTACCACTAAAAATGATATACTTCCTTGTTGTGATATCATCTCTTTTTGTAGTTCAATACTTTATTGATAATGATTTATTGTTTAACCTATCATATAGATTAAAGGTATATGAGGAGGGTGTTATTAAGGGTGGATTTGTAGCTATTCGTGTAATACTTATGATATCTATTACATCCCTTTTAACATTTACTACATCTACTATGGAGATTAATAATGGAATATCTAGTGTATTATCTCCATTAAAGCTATTACATATACCAGTTTCAATATTTAGTATGATGCTATCACTTACATTGCGCTTTATTCCAACCCTTCTTACTGAAACACGTAAGATTATGGATGCGCAAAGCTCAAGAGGAGTAGATTTCTCTGAGGGTGGCTTAAAGAGTAAGGTTACACAGGTAGTATCCCTTCTTGTACCTATGTTTGTTATATCATTTAGAAGAGCTGAGGAGCTTTCTAATGCTATGGTCGCAAGAGGATATGATCTAGATAGTAAAAGAACAAGATATGATAAGCTAAAGCTACACTTTATGGATTACTTGGGATTATTCCTATGCCTTGGGGCTATGGTAGGAATTATTGTATGGAGGGTTATTTAATGAGAGTTAAGCTAACTATTTCATATGATGGATTTGATTTTATGGGATACCAGGTACAGGATGATTTAAGAACTGTAGAAAGTGAGCTTGAGCTGGCTTTAAGGAAGGTATGTGGAAAGGATATTAAAACCTATGCCTCAGGAAGAACAGATAGAGGTGTGCATGCCTTAGGACAGGTTGTGCATTTTGATACAGAAAAGAATATATCAAAGGATGGATGGCAAAGAGCCTTAAATAGCTTCCTTCCACTTGATATAAGGGTTGTTGATGTAGAGATGGTATCACCTGATTTCCATGCTCGCTTTAGCGCGAAGAAAAAGGAATATCATTATCTTGTTGAAACAGCAGATTATAATCTTTTTCAAAGAAGATATAAGGCCTTCTATTATAATCTTGATATAGATTTAATGAAGGAAGCCCTAAAAAGATTATGTGGTACACATAGCTTTAAGGGATTTTGTAGTGCCTCGAATATTGCTGGTAAGGATTTTGTTAAAACCCTTGATGAGGCCTATATTATAGAAGAGGGTACTACACTTAGATTTGTATTTAAGGGTAGTGGATTCTTAAAATATCAAATTAGAAGAATGATGGGAATCGTTCTTGAAATTGGAAGAGGAAGAGATACCCTAGATACTATTGATAAGGTATTTATGACAGAGGATCCTACAATTTCAAGAATGTGTGCAGATCCACAGGGATTATATTTAGTTAAGGTTTATTATTAAGAGGTGCTTAAAATGAAGGGCTTATTTATCACACTTGAGGGTGGAGAGGGTAGTGGAAAATCCACTGCCATAAACGCTATAAATGAATATTTTGTATCAAGAGGATATAAAACTATGGTTTCTCGTGAGCCAGGTGGTATTAAGATAGGAGAAGAGATTAGATCTGTTATCCTAAATAAGGAAAATACTATGATGACTCCTGAATGTGAAACATTGCTTTATGCGGCTTCCCGCATACAGCTTCTTCATGAGCGTATTATTCCAGCCTTAAATGATGGAGTAGTAGTTATTCTTGATAGATATATTGATTCATCATTTGTATACCAGGGTGTCGCAAGAGGCGTTGGTATTAAGAATGTTGAAAGAGCAAATAGCTTTGCCCTTTCATATATGCCAGATATCACATTCTTTCTTGATGTAAGACCAGAGGTTGGTCTTAAGAGATTAAGCGGACGTGATAAGATGGATAGGCTTGATTTAGAGTCTATAGATTTCCACAATAGGGTTTATAATGGATATCTAGAGGTTATGGATATGTATAAGGATCGTATTGTGCGTATTAATGGAGAGCAATCTCCAGAGCTTGTTATTAAGGAAATAACAGAGGTATTAGATAAAAGAATTAAAGGGTAGGTGATTATTGTGATAAGTGATTATATTATGGCACAGCCTGAAGTTAAGATGATGCTAGATCAAAGCTTTAAGAACAACCGCTTATCACACGCCTATATCTTTGCAGGTGATAAGGGTGTTGGAAAAGAGGCTATGGCCTTATATTTTACAGCACTATTAAATAGTGATGGAGAGGTATCATTTGATTCTGATAGAACAAAGGCTATCTTTAATCATGATTTTATTAATCTATTTGAGATATCACCAAGAAAGAATGAAATAGTTAAGGAAGATGTAGAGGCCTTATTAAGAGAGTTTAGTAAAACATCTCTTGTAGAGGGAGATAGAGTATTTATTATTCATGATGCTGATAAGCTTAATCAAAAGACATCTAATATGCTATTAAAGTTTATTGAGGAGCCACCTACAGGTGTTCATGGTATTCTTTTAACAGCTAATGTATCTAATATTCTTCCAACAATTATTTCAAGATGTAATATTGTTCAGTTTAAATCAAAGGATAAGGCTATCCTTTATAAGGAGCTTATAGAGGCTGGAATGGAAAATGTAGATGCCTCTATGATAAAGGAGCTTACAAATAACAAGGAAGAGGGATTAGAAATCCTTGAGGATGATATGTATAATACATCAAAGGATATTGTAGTAGCTCTTTTAAAGGCCTCTAAGGAAATAGATGCCTTAAATATTGTTATGGAAAATATTTCATTCCTTTCTGATCAAAGGAATATGAGAATGGTTTTAAATATGCTATCCCTATTGCTTGAGGATATGCTATATGATAGTCCTATGAGATTTAAGGATTATAAGGATTTAATTTCACGCTATAAAAAAGCGTTTGAAAATGATAAAATAGAGAGTAGATTAAGGTCTATACTTGACTGTATTAAAATGATAGATAGTAATGTATTATCTCGTAATATAGCGTATAGGCTTCCAATTATACTATTTAGGTAGGTGATTTTTGGTGAAGGCTTGTAAGGTACAATTTAAGAAGCTTGGAAAAAGATATTTCTTTGGATGCGAAAGATTCAATCTATCTGATGGTGATATGGTTGTTGTAAATACAGTTCGTGGACAAGAAATTGGATATATATGTGGGGATATGTTTGAGCTTGATCCTAAAAGTGTTGATGGAGAGCTTAAGGATGTTATTAGATTAGCTACTAATGATGATATTACAAGATATAGAAGAAATCTTGATGAGGAGCCTAAGGTTATTGAAAAGACCAAGGAGCTTGTTATCAAGGAAAAGCTTGATATGAAGGTTTTATCTTGTGAATATACACTAGATAAGTCAAAGCTTATCATCTACTTTGAGAGTGAGGATAGAGTTGACTTTAGAAATCTTGTTAAGGATTTAGCAGATATTTATAGAACACGTATTGAGCTTAGACAGGTTGGCTCAAGAGATGGAGCTAAGTATTTTGGAGGAGTAGGACCTTGTGGTCTTACAGTGTGCTGTCAGACATGGATTACTGATTTCCAAAATGTATCTGTTAAGATGGCAAAGAATCAAAGCCTATCACTAAATCCTACAAAGATTAGTGGTAACTGTGGTAAGCTTTTATGCTGTATCAATTATGAAAATGACTTATATACAGAGCTTAGAAGAAATGCTCCTGATGTAGGGGACGTTGTTGAGACAGAAAAGGGTCTTGCGAAGGTTATGACATCAGATATCATAAATCAAAACTTAAAGGTTAAATATATTGATAATGAAGGATTTGGATACCTTAAGATGAATGAGGTTAAGTTCGATCCTAAGAATAGAAAGAGAAAGAATAATGGAAGTAATTAATGAGCTTTTAGGATATCCATATCTTAAGATTATTCAGGATCCTGAAAGATTTAATTTTTCAATTGATTCAGTATGCCTTGCTCATTTCGTTACATTAAAGCCTAATATATCAAATGTAATTGATTTAGGGTGTGGTAATGCTCCTATCGCAATGTATTTAACATTAAGAACTAAGGCGCATATAGATGCAGTAGAGATTCAAGAGGGATCATTAGACCTTGCAAGAAGGTCTATTGCACTTAACGGCCTTGAGGATAGAATTACCTTATATCATGATGATATAAGAGGATTTGCTAAGAAATACCAGAAAAAGTATGATGTGGTTTTATGTAACCCACCATTCTTTAAATACAATGAAACATCAAATATTAATAAAAATGATTATAAGACTATCGCAAGGCATGAGGTAATGCTTAATATCTTTGATTTATGTAAGGAGGCAGCCGCATTATTAAATGATGCAGGAGTGTTTGCACTAGTACATAGACCAGATAGGCTTACAGATATTTTAAAGGCTTTAAGAGATAATAGGCTTGAGCCTAAAAGAATACAGTTTTTATACCCTAAGGAAGGTATGGAGGCTAACCATGTTTTAATAGAGGCTGTTAAGGGTAGAGGCGAAGGTGGATTAAAGGCACTGCCACCATTTTATGTCCATAATACGGATGGAAGCCATACCAAGGAGGCTTTAGAGGTTTATAATCAAAAGGATGAGACAAAATGAAAAGATGCTATAGCTATAACCATGATAAAGCAATTTTATATTTAGTCGCAACACCAATAGGTAATTTAGATGATATTACCTATAGAGCTGTTGATACTCTAAGAAAGGTATCATATATTTACGCAGAGGATACTAGAAATAGTATGGTTCTTTTAAATCATTATGATATTAAAACACCTCTTAGGTCATATCATGACTTTAATAAGGAATTAAAGAATGATGAGATTATAGAGATATTAGAAAAGGGTGAGAGCGTTGCGATTATAAGCGATGCAGGAAACCCTGTTATCTCAGACCCTGGATATAATATTTGTGTATCATGCATTGAGCATGATATAGCTGTCACTACTATTCCTGGTGCCTGTGCATATCTTTCAGCATTAGTATCATCTGGTCTTCCACCTATGCCTAATACCTTTATAGGATTTTTGGATAGTAAGAAGAGCAAGAGATGTGAAATGCTTAATGAGTATAAGTATGTTACGCATACCCTAATATTTTATGAGGCACCTCATAGAATTATTGATACCCTAAATGATATGCTTGAGGTTTTAGGGGATAGATATATTGTAATTTCAAGAGAGCTTACAAAAAAGTTTGAGGAAATTATTCGTGGTAATATATCTGAAATATTAAAGGATACTAGCCTTTTAAAGGGTGAGATGGTAGTCCTTGTATCTGGCTTTAGCGAAGAAAAGTCAGAAAAGGATCCTATGGAAATGATAGATGAGCTTATATCATTAGGATATAGAAATAAGGATGCGATTAAGGAAACAGCCTTAGCTCTAAATCTTGATAGACGTGAGCTTTATGATAAATATATTCTTTACAAGAATAATAAATAATTATTAAAAATTACTATTTTGTAGTATAATCTTAAATGTTGGAGATGATTTTATATGGAAAATAAAAAGTTCTATTTAACTACAGCAATTGCATATACATCATCAAAGCCTCATATTGGAAATGTTTATGAGGCTATTTTAGCTGATGCAATTGTTAGATATAAGAAGAAGGATGGATTTGATACATACTTCATGACTGGTACTGATGAGCATGGTCAAAAGATTCAGGAGAAGGCCGAGGCCCTAGGTATTACACCACAGGAGCATGTAGACCATGTATCAAATGAAATCAAGGCTACAGATAAGCTTATGAATATTGAGTATGATAAGTTTATTCGTACAACTGATGATTATCATATGGCTGAGGTAGCTGACGCATTTGAGAAGCTATATAAGAAGGGTGATATTTATAAGGGGGCCTATAAGGGACTATATTGTGTTGCCTGTGAGTCATATTTTACAGAAAAGGATCTTGTTGATGGAAAGTGTCCTGATTGTGGAGGACCTGTTGAGGAGGCTTCTGAGGAGGCTTATTTCCTAAAGCTTACTCCATATCAGCCACGTCTTATTGAGCATATCAAGAAGAACCCAGAGTTTATTCAGCCTGAGTCTCGTAAGAATGAGATGCTTAATAACTTCCTTGCAAATCCACTTCCAGATCTATGTGTTTCAAGAACATCTTATACATGGGGTATTCCTGTAAAGTTCGATAAGAAGCATGTTACATATGTATGGATTGACGCCCTAATGAACTATATTACAGGTATTGGATACCATGTTAATAAGGATGCAGATCCACTATTTAAGAAGTATTGGCCTGCAGATGTTCATCTAATTGGAAAGGATATCCTACGCTTCCACACTATTTATTGGCCAATTATTTTAATGGCTCTTGGTGTAGAGCTTCCTAAGCAGGTATTTGGACATCCTTGGGTTTTAACTAACCATAATAAGATGAGTAAGAGTAAGGGTAATGTTATTTATGCTGATGATCTAGTTGAGCAATTTGGAGTAGATGCAGTTAGATATTACTGCCTACATGAGATTCCATTTGCGGCAGATGGTAACCTTACATATGAGCTTGTTTGCGAGAGAACAAACAGTGATTTAGCTAATACATATGGAAACCTTGTATCACGTACTATTGCAATGTGCAAGAAGTATTTTGGAGATGAGGCTATTTCTAAGGTAGATGCTATTTATAATGAGACTGAGGAAAATGCAGAGCATACACTTCTATCTACAATTGATGAGGCTGTTAAGCATTATCATGTGTTAATGGATGAGTTTAAGGTAGCTGATGGACTTGAGGAGGCAATGAAGATGCTTCGTGCCGCTAACAAGTATATTGATGAAACAGCTCCTTGGGTTCTTGCAAAGGATGAGTCTAAGAAGAGTGTATTAAAGAATGTATTATATAACCTACTTGAGGCTATAAGAATTGGTTCTGTATTACTAGAGCCAGCAATTCCAGCTTCAGCTAAGAAGGTATATGATGCAATTCATACACAAAATGTTAATTTTAGTGATTTAGTATTTGGTAAGGAGGAAAGCTATAGCGTTACTCCAACTGAGGTATTATTCCAGCGTCTTGATGTTAACAAGGTAATGGAAGAGGTATTAAAGAAGGAGGAGGCTAAGAAAAAGGATAGCACTCCTGCAGTAGAGGCTGCTCCACAAAAGGCTGAAATCACTATTGATGATTTCGATAAGCTTGATTTAGTTATGGGAGAAATTATTTCAGCTGAAAAGCATCCAAAGGCAGATAAGCTTTTAGTGTTTAAGGTAAACATTGGAGGAGAGGTACGTCAAATCGTATCTGGTATTGCAAAATGGTATAAGCCTGAGGATACAGTAGGGAAAAAGGTAGTTGTAGTAAGAAATCTAAAGCCAGTTAAGCTAAGAGGTGTTGAGTCACAAGGAATGCTTCTTTGTGCAAGCGATGCCCAAGATGAAAATCTAGAGCTTGTTACTTCTAATCTAAATCCTGGAGATATAGTTAGATAATAGTATTAAAAGCTTTAGCTTCGGCTAAGGCTTTTTGAACTTTTTTAGTATTTTATAAATTTGCGATATATGGTATAATGAATTAAAGTGGGTGATAAGAATGCGCGCAAGAGATTTAAAGGTTTATGTAATAATTTTAATATTTTTCTTAGTGTGCTTAATTGCTATCACTGCAGTTTATCAGGCTGGTGTAGACACTGCAACAGTCAAGAATGCATATTATCAAAGTGAAAGTGCCTATGATGCATCTAGTGCTGCACTTGATGCAAGTATTTCTGAATATAACACACTTTTTGTTAATGGAAGTGATGCTGTAGAGGATACAGAGGTTTCTGATACTTCAATTTTTGGAGATAATACATATGCTATTTCATCTGATGGATATGTATATTATGTAAATGGTAGTGAGTATGGAAGAGTTGCATTACAAACAGTTATGGCAGATGCCCTAGCTGATGAGGATAACGCAATCCTTCTTGTAGATAGTGGTAGTGTTATTGGATCAAATGTTGATTACAATTCACGTGTCACATCTCTTCTTGAAATTTTAACTAGAACTAATTCATCAACATTATCTAACAAGATTGTTAGCAAGACACAGGAGGAGGGAAGAGAGGTATATACTGCATCTCTTACTGTAACCTCTGGTGAGCAGGATGGATATATCGTTGTTGATGATTACGATTCTTATAAGCTTTTGAGATTCGTTGATGCTGATTATATCATCACATCAAAGGATATTAACCAATTTAGACTAATGTATTGGATTGGTGCAGGCCTATTACTTCTAGGAATTATTATTAACTTTGTATTCCTATTTAAGAAGCTAAATAAGGGACAAGCACTAGATGCAGGAATTTCTCTTAGAGGTTCAAATGCCGTTGTTGTATGTAAGGTAGATGGAAAGATTATTTCCTATAACAGACCATTTAAGGCAGCGTTTGAAACTAAGACACTTCCTATTAATTCAATGGAAGATTTAACGCTAATGGATACAGACCTTCCATTAAAGGATTTAATCAAGGAGCAAAGAAAGTTTGTTCTTGGATGGATTGGTATGATGAATGAGCAGGGCGAGAAGGAGCATGAGGATGTTTACTTTGAGTTCTATTCAGCTAAGCGTGGTGCTGATTATTCGTTAATTGGTAAGGATATTACTAAGGAATATGTTGATCATAAGATTTTAATTGAGAAGTCTACTAAGTCACTTGTTACAGGTGATGATAATGGAGTAGTTCTTGATAGAAGATATAGAGAGGTTAAGGACAAGTATAATGCCGTTAAGGACCCTTATCTATTTATTATGGTTAACCTAAGAGGATTTAAGGATATTAATACATTACTTGGATTTGACCAAGGAAATGATGTGTTAAAGTTCTTCTCAGAAAAGCTTCATGAATATTTCGATGGATTTGAAATCTTCCATACTAAGGGAGATGAGTTCGTAATACTTGATCCAAGCTGTAATGAGGTTTCAGATTTAAAGATTTGTGATAAGATGCTTGAGGATTTAAAGGCTCCTATCCAAATTAATAATAATGAGATTATGCTTCGTCCTGCATTTGGAGTTTTAGGCTCTGATATGGATGGAGAGACAGAAATAGATTATGATATGCTAATTTCTAAGCTTACTACAGCAACTAACCGTGCTAAGGGAGCTGGAAGAAATGTATGTAAATATGATGTAAATCTTGAGAATAGTGCTATGAAGGATCGTGAGATGGAGGAGGATTTAAAGCTTGCCATCCAACGTGGAGAGTTCGTTATGTACTATCAGCCTCAATATGAGCTTAACCAAGAGCGTGTATGTGGATTTGAAGCATTGCTACGTTGGAATAATCCAAAGTATGCTACAATTTCACCAGAGGTATATATCAAGATGGCTGAAAAGAATGGATTCATTATCGATGTTGGTAACTTCATCAATTCGGATGTATTCAAGACAGCTAAGGAAATGGAGCAATATGATATCCACATTTCAGTAAACGTATCTCCTGCTCAAATTGTTCAAGCAGGATTCGTTGCAGACTTCTTGGAGAAGTTTGAGGAAAACGGATTAAGACCTGGAGCAATTGCCCTAGAGGTTACTGAAACATTCCTAATGGAAAACTTCAGTACAGTTATTGAAAAGCTTCAAATCTTAAAGAATCGTGGAATTTCAATCCACCTAGATGATTTTGGTACAGGATATTCATCTATGCTTTATCTAAAGGAGCTTCCTATTGATACAATTAAGGTTGATAAGGAGTTTATAAAGCATATTGAATCAGATAGATTTAGTAAGGTATTAACTTCAAAGATTATTACTCTAGGTAAGGAACTTGGAGATAAGGTAATCTGCGAGGGAGTTGAAACAAAGGTTCAAAAGGATATCGTCCATAAGTTTGGTGCAGATATTATCCAAGGATACTATATCGGTAAGGCCTTATCTAAGGAAGATGCCTTTGCCTTATTAAAGACAGGTAAGGTTTCAAGCGAAAACAAGAGTAACGGAAAGCAGGGTGAGGAGTAATGCTATTAGTTTCAGGAAGCAGTGCATTAATGGTAACATTAATAGCAGTACTAGCAGTAATTTTATTAGGAGTTCTATTTTTCTTCCTAATTAAGTACAACTACAGAAAGTTCCATGAGGAAAGTGATAATTTAACAGAGCAAACTATCACTAAGGCTGAAATGGATAAAGCAATTTCAAATTATATTAAGAAGGTAGGAAGATTTGGAGAGTTTACTCTAATCTATCTAGACATTGATAACTTCACTTCAATGAATGACATATTCGGTCGTGAGCAATGCCAGGAGTTCTTAACAGAGATTGCACAGCGTTTTGTTAAAAGATTCCCTTATAGAACTGTAATTTCAAATTATAGTAATGATGAGTTTATGATTTTCATTAAGGATAATCTAACTTATGAGCAGGTATGTAAGGTAACTGATCAGCTACTTGCTGATGTAAGAGTTAAGCTTTATGTATCTACAAGAGATTCTATTTCTCTTACGGCATCTGCAGGTATTTGTATGTACCCATCATGCGGAAGAAGTGCTGATGAGCTTATTAAGAATCTAGAGCTTTCAACATATATTTCTAAGCGTGAGGGTGGAAATAAGTACACTATGTACTATAGAACTCTTGCTGCTGATGAGTCAGAGAACTACAAGTTCTTCTTAGAGATTAAGAAGGCTATCCTTAATAAGGAATTCTGTCTATACTATCAACCAATCATTAACCTCAATACAGATAATGTATATGGATTTGAGGCCTTAATGCGTTGGAACCACCCAGAGCAAGGTGTATTACCACCAGCTAAGTTCATGTCTATCATGGAAAAGAGTGGAGACATTTATTGGGTAGGTAAATGGGGACTTGAGCTATTATGCTCTAAGTTTAAGGAGGTTCAACCACTTGTTGGTGATGATTTCCACCTAACACTTAACCTATCTACAAAGCAATTAACATATGAAACACTAGCTGATGACCTAGTACTAGTTGCTAAGAAGGCATCAGTTGCAGCATCTTCAATCGTACTTGAGATTTCAGGATACGCAATGTTTGAGAAGATGGATAACGTTAAGCAAAACCTACTAAAGCTTCGTGATGCAGGATTTACAATCGCAGTAGACGGATTTGATCTAGACTACTCTACAATCACAAAGATTAGTAAAGAGCCTATTGATATGATTAAGATTTCTCGTAATTTCTTCCTTGATGAGGTTGAAGCAGATCCAAATAATCCTAGACCTACAACATCAGATGCAGAAAAGCTTGCTGCTGAGAAGGAAGAGGCTAAGTCTATTAAGGAGAAATTCGCTAAGATGCTTATTGAAACAGCAGAGGTTGCACACCGTGTTGTTGTATCAGAGGGAATTGAGACTGCTGATCAAGCAGAGTATGTAAAGGGTCTTGGAGTAACTCTAGGACAAGGTTACTACTATTCAAAGCCTATTTCTGAGGCTGAGCTAGCAGACTTCATAAGACTTCGTAAGTGGGATGAGCATACATTTGATCCTGCTAAGGAGCAAGAGGCTAATAAGCCAGAGGAAAATGCTGATGCAGAGCTTGCAGCAGAGGTTAATGCACAGGAACCAGTTGCTGATGCAGAAAATACTGAAGAGGTGGCAGCAGCTACAGCAGAAGGTGCTGAGACACCTGTAGAAAATACTGAGGAAGCAAACGAGGCACCCGCAGCAGTAGAGCCTGAGGCAGAAGCTGAAGAATTAGAGGCTACACCTGCAAATGAAGAGCCTAAGAAGAAGGCTGCTTCAGAGGATAGCGATGAAGAGGAAGATGACTCTGAATCTGATGAAGAAGAGGACGACGAGGAGTAATTTCTTGGAAGCATAAAAAATTGACATAATTTTTAATATCGTATATAATATCTATGAGTAAAAGGCTAAACTAGAGTAATCTAGTGACGCAAAGCTATAGGGTCCCATGTGGATAGCCAGTTGCTGTATCAGTAGATTATTACGATATTGCAACTGTTTTTTATGAATTGTAAATTAATGATGGAGGAAAACCAAGTATGGCAAAGGGTAATTTATCAGAAAAGCTTGCCAAGGACCGTATGGTCAGCTTGTTTAGAAGGAAAAAGTTAATAGTAACATTAATTGTATTATTCTTACTACTTGCTACAACTATTGGTCTTGTAACATACTATGGTTTGAGTACTGGAGGATTTACAATTAATATTGATGATGAATTAAGTGGTATGGGAATAGTACTTAAGGAATCAGTTGATGGTGAAGGAGATCAAAGCTTAAATGCACCTGAGTATTCAGATGCACAGCCAATCTCTCAACCAGAGGTAAATGAATATTTTGTATTAAATAATGATGGTGGATATACATCAAATGCTGGAAATTATATTGGATATACCTTCTATTTAGGTAATACAGGAACTGAAGCGTGTGATATTGAAACCACATTTAAGATTACTGAAAATACTCGTGATGTAGCATCAGCTGCAAGATTCTGGGTCTTCATTTCTCACGGAACTGAAGAGGATGGACAGCTTGTATATTCTACAAAGGATACAACAGGTACTATCTATAAGAAGGCAGAATCTAGCGAGGAAAATGAAGAAGCCTACCAGGCAGCAATCGCTAATATGTCTTACAAGGATACAGTTGATTGGAATGCAGATTATTCAGAGGATGATGATGAGAATATCATCTATAACACTACATTCCTAGACTTTAATCCAGGTGAGGATTATAAAATTTCTATAATTATGTGGCTTGATGGAAATGATCCTGATTGTGTTGCATATTATGGAGAAAATAATGAAAGAATGGGAATTATTGAAGGAAAGCTTAAGATTGGTATGTCATTTGAAGCATATCATGAAAGCTTAGTATAAAGAAAAACATTATTGACATAAAATCAAAATATTATATAATTATGTGGTATTTACGATTTTATTTATATAAAATGTCGGTAAATGTTTAGAGCTAACCTAAAGGGGTTGATAAACGAATGATTAATTTATCAAGAAAACTTTATATTAGTTTGCTAACTCTAGTTTTACTATTTGTAGTGGCTGGAACTGTAACATTCGCATGGTTTAAGCTTAATACCAATGCGTGGTTTAGTGATATGGAGCTAGGCGCTGAGACTAACGAGGACTTAAAAATCTCAGTTGATGGTGTAAACTATTCTTCAAAGCTAACAAATAAGCAAATTGCATCTTCAATGATTGCATATGCAAATGGTTGGGAGCTTGTGTGGAGCGAGGCTGATAAAATAGATAAGTGGTATGATGCAGAAGAAGGTACATATGTTGATGTAACAGATGAAAATGTAGAGGATTTTATGAGCTCTATGAGTTTTAAGCCTGTTACTACAACAAACGGAACTGTATTTAGAACACTTAACGGAACTGAAATGAGCATTAATTCAAAATATTATTTTAGATTTGATGTATATTTTATGTCAGTTTCAGGAAACCCTCAGGATGTATATTTCTCAAATAGAACTATTACATATGAGGATGGTACTGTTATTCCGAAGACTGAATTTAAGACTGTAGGTCAAGACACAATGACTTTCCCAGACAGTATTTTGGCTTCATTTGATACATATGACCAATCTACAGGAAAGATTATTCATTATAATGCGGGTTCAGACATTGCTACAGATTATGAAGGCAATGATATAACAACATCCTTCAAGGATAGTTTTAGAACCTATATTTCAGATGCTGCTCGTTTTACATTAACTACTACATCGACAAATGCTAGTGGAACGGAGACAACATCTGATGTAAGACTATATGAGCTAAATAAAGGAAATGGTTCATATGCAACAACAATGGTAGAAAGTGGTAGCACTTCATCTAATACAACATATGTAGGAACTGCGGGAGCAGCTTACGACGGAAATAAGAATGCAGCATTAACATACTACAATACAGTCCGTCAGGCAGAGCTTGATGCAGGAACAGGAACAGATAGTACGATTGATGCCATAAGTTATACTGACGTTCCAGATACATATAAGGGATTAGATACGACTGAAGCAGCAAAGATTATTTCTTTAAATGCTGATAATAATTATGGTCAAACTGGTACCGCTAAAATGACATTAACTCTATGGATTGAGGGATGGGATGCTGATTGTATTGATACAGTATTAGATCAACAGCTAACATTTGATATGTCATTTACAAACTACGACACATTTGTAGAAAATGATCCAACTACTCTTACATATCTTGTAACAGATCCTACAACAGGAGCTATTATTGATAACAGTAAGACTAGAAATCAGGTTTACAACATGTTGATTTCGGATGATTCACCTGCGTACATCGAGAATAGTACAGCTTCATTCCTTGGCTGGGCTAGAGCAGATGAGAATGGTAATTACATTGACGCTGATGGAAATGTAACAGATAGCTATACATTATTCGATTTCGCAAACACTACTGTAAAGCCAACAGTAGAAGGTGAGGTATGGTATCTCGTTAGCGTATGGCAAGCATAGCGAGTATATCAAAAAAACTTGAATTACTACCATACCGGTGGTATAATTAGGTTAAGGACACAGGAATATTTGTTGTCAAAAAATGAAAAAAACAAGGAAAATATAATAATAAAAACGAAAAGGAGAAAGGTAAATATGAAGAAAATTTCGAGAAAATTATTATTAAGTATCCTATCTATGGCATTCGCTGTCGTAGCACTAGGAACAACAACATTTGCATGGTTCACAACTAATGCAACAGTAACAGCAACAACTACAATCAAGGTTCTATCATCAACAGACTCAATTCAAATCTCTGATGACTGCTTCTCTTGGGGATCTACAGTTGATTTTGACTTTAGCTCTACTGAGTTAAATGCTGCAACTTATGTTCAAGGAACTGCTGGAACACTATCTAGTGATGATGATTTAGTAGATATGTCTGGTAATGAGGTTAATGCTGGTACTAACTACAAGCAAGCAGTTATGTATGTAAAGGTAACTTCAGCTGCAAAGAATATCACTGTTGATACAGATACAACAGCAAGTACTGATCCAACAGCATATACTTTAACTAAGGGATTCACATTCAATAACTATGCTGGAACTTCTGTTTCATACAATGCAGGAGATAAGGCTGTGATTTCTGCACTTAACGCATTACGTGGAACAGTTGATGTAACTAACGCTGTATCTACTGCAGCAGGTACAGAAATGGCTCAAGCTGATAAGACAGGAGCAGTTGATGCATTCGAGGCTAAAGTAACAGCTAATACAAGAGCTCAAATGATTGCTGGATATACTACTGGAACTACTACTTACACTGGAACAGCATCAGCTTCAACAGTTTATAATATGGGACAATCTCTTGCTGCTTCAAACTGTGCTAATGCATACATTGAGGCTGTATTAGGAACTGATTTCTCAGGTGGAACATATGAAGCTGATACAAATTATGTAACATCTAATGGTTCTCTTCTTTCAGCAGATGGATTCCAAGGAGAGACTTTAGTAACTAATACTACAGCATATTCAATCTACAGATTTACATTTACTTATTGGTTAGAGGGATATGATGCAGACTGCTTCGACGCAATCTTCGCTCAAACTCTAACTCAAACATTAACATTCAAGACTTCAGATTATACTGCATAAGACTAGTTGCTTGAATAACATCTAAGCGATATTTCAATAGAAGTATCGCTTTTTTGTTATTTAATAAATAATGCGACCATTTATAAAATAAATGAGTATTTTATTTTAATTACAAATATGATAAAATATAATAAAGGTATTTTTGAGAAAGGAGCTGTTGTTATGAATAACGATTTTTCAAATAATAATGACCAAGATATTAATGAAGAAGCTTCAGTAGCTACAAATGACACTAACGAAGAGTCTTCAGTAGCTGCAAATAATACAAAAGAAGATGTTCCAGCATCAGGAGAGGATGCTGCTTTAGATAAAGAAAGCAAAAAGAAAAAAGCATTGTATATAACTAACATCGTTGTTAATTCTATTTTCTATGCATTTATTTTTATTCTTTTACTTTTCTCTATTTCACAAATCGCAGGATCTAAAAATGGAAAGGTTAAGAATGTTTTTGGATTAGGATACGAGGTTGTAGCATCTAACTCAATGTCGCCTACATTTGATGCAGGAGACTTAATTTGGGTAAATACAAGCTTTAAAGCTTCAAAGCTTAAAATTGGAGATGTCGTAACATTCTGGGATACAGTAAGTGAAAACCCAACATCAAATACTGAAGGATTTTTAAATACCCACAGAATCGTAGATTTTGTTTATGCAACAGATGGTAGCATCTCAGCTTATGTTTTACAAGGAGATATTTATAAGGGTACTGCAGAGGATTATAATTCATTAACTGATGCAGAGAAAGCCTTAGCCATTTATACTTATCAATATACATCAGGACCTATTCAAATTGTTCAATCATCAAGTGATATTAAGGCTGTTTATATTGGACACTGGAGCGGGGCTGGAAACTTTATTAATTGGCTATCAAATCCAAAGAAGGGATTTGTAATAGTTGTTCTATTTACTGGAGCATTCCTAATATTTGAAATGTTTATGGTAATTAAGAATATCATGGATATCAAGACTGCTAAGATGAGTGCAAATCAAGAAGCAGAAAAGGAAGAAATGAAGAAATCTCTTGAGGAAGAAAGAGAGAAAATGAAGGCAGAGCTTCTAGCTCAATTAAGAGCAGAGCAGGAGGCCGCTGCAAAGGAAAATGCAGAAACAAAAACCGATGAAGAAGAAAGCACTACAGAAGATAGTAGTGATAAGGACGAAGAATAAAAGTAAAAATGATTGAGTCCTTGGAAGGAGAGAGCAGATATGAGTGAATTTGCTAGATATTATTATAACTTTTTAAAGGCATTCTTTAAAAACTTTGGTACATTCTTTTCAAGTATAGGAAAAGCCTTTGGAAAGTGGTTTGGAACAGACATTAAGAATTATTTTAAGGATTTAGCTGATGCATCTATTCACAATAGTGAATGGAATGCACTAGACTGGGTTGCATATGTTGTTGTTCTATTTATTAACATTGCGTTTATCGTTTTACTAATTACATTAATCGTAATTCTATGTAAGAGATATAACAAGTTTAGAGGAAGAGAAATCGAAAAGGATGAGCTTATTGATCAGGTTCAATTACTAAACAAGAAGGTAGTAGAGCTTGTAGATGAGAAGAATAAGATTCTTGCCCTACGTGTAAGCCAAATCTCTGGTGGAGAAACTGAGGTTAATCCAGATGACCTATTCAACCCTCAATTAGCACCTGCTGAGGAAGAGGAGCAAGAGGAGTATACTGGTAGATTTATTAAGCTTATTCAGGTTGATAATTTCTATAGATCAAATCCAGAATATACAATTATGACTTCTAATGACATGCTTGATTTAAGTGGACTATGTGATAGATTCATTGGATATGCTGCATCACAGCTACACCTATACTATGCTAAGCCAGTTATTGCCCGTTATATTGCAGGTATGGGAACATCTAAGGTTCTTATCCTAGAGGGTATTTCAGGAACAGGAAAGACTTCCCTACCATACGCAATGGGTAAGTTCTTTAATAAGCCAGCATCAATTATTTCAGTACAGCCTTCATGGCGTGACCGTGCTGAGTTACTTGGATACTTAAATGAGTTTACAAAGAGATTTAATGAAACAGACTTCTTAAAGTGTGTATATCAAGCAGGATACTCTGACAAGCCTAACTTCATCGTACTAGATGAGATGAACCTTGCCCGTATCGAGTACTATTTTGCTGAGTTCCTATCAGTAATGGAAATGCCAGACCCATCTCAATGGTTAATTGATGTTGTATCTGGTTCTGATCCAACTGATCCAAAGCTATTCATTAATGGTAAGTTATTAATTAATCAAAATATTTGGTTCATTGGAACAGCCAACAAGGACGACTCTACATTTACAATCACAGATAAGGTTTATGACCGTGCCCTACCTATCGTTATCAACCATAAGGCTGAGCTAGTTGATGCACCTTATACTGAAAATGTACAAATGTCATTTGAGTATATTGATGAGCTATTCAAGGCAGCTCAAAGAGACATTACAATTTCTGCAAGAGTTATGGAATCATTTATGAAGCTTGATGATTTCATCCAAGCAAAGTTCAAGATTGCATTCGGAAACCGTATTATGAAGCAGATTAGATTATTCGTTCCATGCTATATCGCATGTGGATTTACTGAAATTGAAGGTCTTGATTACATGCTATGTAATAAGATCCTACGTAAGTTTGAATCATTAAACCTTTCATTCCTACGTAATGAGCTTGATCAGCTAAGTGCTTTACTAGATAAGCTATTTGGTAAGAGAGCATTCGCTGTATCACAAGATTATATTAACGATTTAAAGAAGATAAGCTAATAAAAAATAAAATGATATTAGTGGGAGGTGAGCAATGTGGAAGAAGAGCAAAAGACTGAACAGCCTATTAAGGTTGATGAACAAGTAAATGAGAATGGAAATAGCTCAGATGGACAAGTCTTAGAGCCAACTGAGGCAGAGAAAAACGATGCATCGGTAGCAGAGTTCTACCACATTCTCGAGGAAAGCCTAAAGGGTAGTGTTACTAAGTCATCAATGGGAGCTGCTTTATTTAAGCAAATCCAAGGTGGAAAGAAGACAGTTTACTCAAAGACTATTCGTGAAACTAAAATTTTTGAAAAATCATTCATTCCTGTATTAAACGACTGCTTTAAGAGTATTTCAAAGATTCTAAAGGATCCTAAGAAGGCAATTCGTTATGAGGAAGAGGTTGTGCCAATGGAGAAGGTAAAGAAGGTCAACTCTGATACAGTTAGACACTTATCTTCACATACACAATTTATCAAGCAGGTTAAGGAAAATGGAGACATTATTCCATCAAAGCTATTAACAACATTCTCTGAGGATGAGCTTGGAATATATGAGAACCGTTTCATTAAGACATTAATTAACCGTATTTGTAAGTTCTTATCACTTCGTATTCAAATTATGAAGAAGAACCTAGACTCATATGAGACACGTAGTACAGTTATCACTAATGATTTCAAGCTAGAGGATAAGACTAAGGTTAAGGTTGAATTATCTGTTAAGATGGAATCTGAGCAGGAGTCAGAGGTTAAGATGGCTCGTGATACCTTCGAGAAGGCAAAGGACGTACAAGAGAAGTTCAAGTCTCTTCGTTCATCACAGCTAATGCAAGCCTTAAAGAATTATAAAGAGGTTGTACCTCCTATTCAAAAGACTAACATTATCACAAAGAACCCTGAGTTCAAGATTTGTTATAATACTTGGATTTTCCTAGATAGATATAACCAATTAGCGTTCGACGTAAATGTACGTGAGAAAAAGAATAAGTATTCAGATGAAATGGCATCAACAGTTGATAAGATTTTTGCAAACTCTGTTGGTACAATGCTATATTATAACGGATCAAGAGATCTAGAAAACTCTGACCTATTCAAGTCACATACATATCGTAATGCTCGTAATCTAAGTAAGATGGATGACGAGTATAAGTTCAAGCCAGATTCTCAAAATATTGAGAAATTTGAGATGTCTGAGTATTTCTTAAATAAGACACAGGAATTCTACCAGCAATCCCTTGAGGATAAGGTAAACTCTGGTATGGAGAAGAAATACTCTCTTGAGTTAGTATTTAGAGAGATGCAGGAGGTAATTAACTCAATTTACCCACCTCTATTTGAAATACCATTTGAGGATGAATTTGAGGAACCACCACTTCCAGTTAAGCTAGAGCGTGCTAAGAAGAAAGCAGACGTTTTAGAGACTATTACTAGACTTAAGGAAGTTGACTACAATAATACTAAGAAGGAATACGAGGATACACTTGCTGAGATTCAATCTACAGAAGAGAAGATTCGTCAGCAACAGGCTCGTGAGGCTAGACTTAAGAAGCTTGCTGAAGAGAAGGCAGCTCGTGCTGCAAAGCGTGCTGCTGAGCGTGAAGAGGCAAGACGTAGACAAGAGGAGCTAGAGGCTAAGGCTAAGGAAGAGCGTGCAAAGCTTAAGGCTGAGCGTGATGAGGCCCGTGCTAAGGAGAAGGCTGCTCAAGAGGCTACTAAGGCTAAGCTACAGGAGCGTAGAGCACGTATTCTTGCTGAGCAAGCCAAGGCTAAGGCTGAAAGAAAGGCTGCTCGTGAAGCAAAGGCTAAGGAAAGAGAAGAGGCTAAGGCTAAGGCTGAGGCAGAAGCTAAAAAGGTAGAGGAGCAGGAGAAGGAGCTAGAAGCTTCTAAGGCTCACCTTGATGCTAAGGAAATCCTTAAGCGTAGACGTGAAATTATTAAGGCTAAGGCTGCTGCAGCCCGTGCTAAGGAGGAAGCCGCAAAGGCCGCCCTTGCTGATGAAGCAGAGGACGAGGCTGAGGACGAGCAAGAGAATGCAGAGGTTAAGGCAATTGATGATGAGCTAGATCAATTATTAAATGACTTCTCATCAGATGAGGCAGATGAAGAGCCTAGTGAGGAATCATTATCACCTAAGGAGCTATTACGTCGTAGACGTGAGGCTATTAGACAAAAGGCATTAGCTGATAAGGCTGGAGCTAGAGTCGTAGATGAGGATGAGGATGAAGAAAAGCCTCTTGATAATAAGGCTTTATTCGAAGCTCGTAAGAAGGAACGTGCTCAAGAGAGCATGATGCAATCAAGTGATGTAGTTTCTGCAGAGGACGACGAAGAGGAGTCTAAACCAGAGGTAGTAGCACCACAAAGAGCATCTGCTGCAATGTTTGAGCGTAATAGGGATATTATTCGTCGTCGTGCATTACTTGCACAACGTCAAGCACAAGCTAATGGTACTGCACCACAGGAAAGTGCTGCACCAGCACCTACACCTGCACAAGAAGAGGATCCAAGAGAGGTTCTAAGACGTAGACGTGAGGCTTTAAAGCAAAGAGCTTTAGAGCAACGTAGCACTGCTCGTCCAGTAGAGCCTACTTCAGAGGGATCTAGTGAAAAGGTTGATCCACGTGAGCTATTACGTCGTAGACGTGAAGCAATTCGTGCAAAGGCACTAGCTGCAAAGGCAAAGGAAAATGACGAAGACTAAAAAGCAAGGACCACTACAAAGGCTAAAATCCAAATTACCACCTAAGGTGCAAAAGGGATTAAAGATTGGAGTAGGGACTCTTACAGGAATAATCGTATTACTTATAATATATATGCTTGTATGTAATGTAATAGCCGTAAGAGAAGAAAAGCCTGTAAGCTATTTTGGATATTCATACTCTTATGTACCAACAGAAAGTATGGAGCCAACCATTAAGGCTGGAGATTCAATTATCTTCAAAAAAACATCATATGATTCATGCGAGGTAGGAGATATCATCATCTATAAATCACAGTCTGGTGAAACTAAAGGACTATATATAGTTCATAGAATAGTTGAAATCACAGATGAAGGATTTGTAGTAAAGGGTGATAATAATACCGTAAATGATGATGAGCTAGTTACAGAAGAGATGCTTATAGGAATATATGTAAGAACATTTAATTTCTTAAATATAGGTAAGCTTGCGTCAAACAAAAATCTAATCTATGGACTATTAATAGCTGTATTCCTATTAATAATATTAACCGAAAGTGTTAATATCTATCTTGTAAGGAATAAGCAAAAGCTTAAGAAATCAGGTAAGACTGAAATAAGCGATGATGAGCTTAAAAAGCAGCTTCTTGATGAGATGCGTGAGGAGCTATTAAAGGAAATAGAAGAGGAAAATAAAAATACTAAGGAGGATGGCGAATAGCCACCCTCTTTTTTATAAATTTAATTGTTGACATAATTCTTTAATTATAATATAATTTTATCGGTACATTTTTAATCCACAAAAAGCCCTTAATTAAAAAATTTAAGGAGGAAAATATTTTTTATGAAAACTTATATGGCAAATAATCAAACTGTACAAAAGAATTGGTATGTAGTTGACGCTACAAACAAGACACTAGGAAGACTTGCAACTCAAGTTGCTTCTTTATTAAGAGGAAAGGGAAAGCCTACTTACACTCCTCATGTTAACTGTGGAGATAACGTAATCGTTATTAACGCTGAGAAGATCAAGTTAACAGGAAACAAGTGGCAAGATAAGCTATACATTCATCACTCAGAATACAATGGAGGATTAACTACTCTAACTGCTACTGAGGTTATGACTAAGTTCCCTACAAGAATGGTTGAGAACGCAATCTACGGAATGCTTCCTCATACTAAGCTTGGAGATCAAATGAGAAATCAACTTTATGTTTACGCTGGAGCTGAGCATCCACATGCTGCTCAAAAGCCAGTTGAATATAAGGTAGAGGACTAATAAGGAGGTACTGAAACATGGCTAAGAAGAATACTAAGGTTCAATATTTCGGAACAGGACGTCGTAAGACTTCTGTTGCTAGAGTTATTTTACAAGCAGGTGAAGGAAAGGTTACTGTTAATGGTAGAGCATTCGAGGAGTATATTACTAACCCTCTAGCTAGACTTGACGCCCTTCAACCACTTGAGCTTACTGAGAACTTAAACAAGTTCGATGTAATCGTTAATGTATTTGGTGGAGGAATGACTGGACAAGCTGGAGCTATCCGTCTAGGAATCACTCGTGCATTAATGGAGGTTAACCCAGACTACCGTGCTACATTAAAGCCAGCTGGTCTTGTTACACGTGACCCACGTGCTAAGGAGCGTAAGAAGTACGGTCTTAAGAAGGCTCGTCGTGCTCCACAATTCTCAAAGAGATAATTACAGTTTGCTATTTATTATTAAGAACAAAAAAATATATAATATGGATAAAAGAAAACTCGAGGAAATCCACCCTCGAGTTTTTTTCTTTTCCTAGTTCTCAAAAGCCCGAGATTATGGGCTTTTTAAATATTAATGATAAAACATTTGCTTCCAAAATAAATATTACTATTCAATAATTTATTTTAAAAACTAAAACACAAATAAAAAAATGCAAAACTATTAAGACCCCCTGAAATATCTGCTAAAACTCTTAATATTGTGACAATTATTTGTGACAGGTGTGCAGAAGTGTGCAGCATGTTTAGTTTTATAACAACTTTGGAGAAAAAATAAAAGCTCTATTAATAAAAAAATCTGAAAATATTAAAAAAAAGTTAAATATGATTGTTTTTTCTTTTTTATAAAACTATAAATTGCATAGGGTAGATTTTATTCCCTAAAAGGAGACGATGATATGAAAGAAAAGTTTAAATTGTTTGAATTGCTCAATTATCTGAATGACAACTTTAATTATATTTCTACAAAGACTAAAGCTTTAGATGCGCATACAATTCTAATGGGATTCAATGATTTAAAAGAAACTCCTGTTACTGAAGGAGCAACTCTAGTTGATATGGTAATTGCGGCAATTGGTCATGGAACACTTGGTATAATATTATTTAGTATTTCAGCAGCAAATGTTGGAATTGTATGGAATTTTACAAATATAATATATGTAATATCTATAATATTTGGAGGAGTATTAATTCAAGGAGCAATATTCTTATTTACATCTACATGTAATTTTTATTTCTTAAATTCTAGTCAAAGCTTACAACAATTGTTTTTTTGGAATGGAAGAAAGGTGGCCACATATCCAATATCTATATTTAAATCGTTTATTCAATATTTCGTCATATTTATAGTACCATTTGCATTTGTTAATTATTTCCCAGCAGAGTTCTTAATGAATAAAACAGATAATGTATATCCTAACTTTGTATATTATTTAGCTCCATTTGTTGGAGTTGCAATGTATATATTAGCATATATATTCTGGAGAATAGGGTTAAAGCATTATAAGAGTTCTGGTAATTAAATATTATGATTTTTAGTGTCCGGAATGTGTCCGTAAAAATTTTAAGTGGCTTAACTAAGCCACTTTGACAAATTGATGTGTTTTCTATAATTAATCAAGAAAATAATGATTCATAGTGTTCGCATTTTTATTGTTTTAGTTTTAGTATAATTGACATAAAATTAAAACGGAAATATAAATGTATACAACTTTAGGTAACAAACAAATTATTTCGCAAATTTTAATATTGTTTAAAAATGCGAAATATGATAATATAGATGTGGAGGATTGACTATGAAAATTATTGATAGAGATGAATATTTACAGCAATTATTAAATGTTAAAGATGTTCCGGACATAAAGGTTATAACTGGTGTTAGACGTTCTGGAAAATCTAAATTAATGGATATGTTTCATGAAACAATCCAAAATGATAATAGTAATGTTATTCATATTAAGTTGAATTTGAAGGAATTTGAAAAGCTATTAAACAAGGAAGAATTATATAATTATGTTTCTTCTAAATATGATTCAAAGAAGAACAATTATTTATTAATTGACGAGATACAAATGTGTATTGGTTTTGAAACAATAATAAATAATTTACATGAGGAAGAAAAATATGATATATATTTGACTGGTTCAAATGCTTTCTTATTATCAAGTGATTTAGCAACCTTGTTTGGAGGACGTGTTTTTGAAATTAAAGTTTATCCTTTTTCGTTTAAAGAATACTTATCTTATTTTCCAAGTGACAATATAGATGCATCTTTTGATGAGTATTTTAAAAAAGGTGGAATGTCAGGTTCTTATTTATATAATATCGATTCGGATTCATTAAAATATATAGAAAGCATAGTCAAGACTACGATAGTTAAGGATATAATTGATAAATATAAAATTGAGAATGAAGATTTGTTAAAAATGATATATGAATTTTTAATGGATAATATTGGAAATCAAACTTCAATTCGAAATATTGCAAATAAACTAACATCTACAACATATAAAACAAATGACAAAACATGTGGGACATATATAGATTATTTATGCAAAAGTTTTTTATTTTATCCAATTCAGCGTTATGATATTAAAGGAAATAAGTATTTAGAGTCTGATAAAAAATATTATTTATCAGATTTGGCTTTTAGAAGAGCGATATTAGGAAATAGATTTTCTGATATTGGACACTTGTATGAGAATTTAGTTGCTATCGAACTTTTGAGAAGAGGATATGAAGTATATATAGGTAAACTTTATTCAAAAGAAATAGATTTTATTGCTATTAAAAATGGTAAAAAAATATATATACAGGTATCTGATGATATATCAAGGCCAGAAACATTTGAAAGAGAAATTGCACCATTAAAATCAATAAATGATTCATATCCTAAAATGATTATTGCTAGAACAAAAAATGAAACTTCTGATTATCAAGGAATTGAGATTATTGATATAGCAAGATGGTTATTGAATAGTTAGATATAAAACGATAATGCATAATATAAAATAGATTATTGTTTGTTGCTTTTTTCTAGCAAAAGTGTCTGCAAAATCGATACAGCGTTGTTGACATCGTTGTTGACACGAAACTATAAAAATGGCGTATTTAAGGCATTTTTAAACACACCACACTTTACTAAGAGATAATTACAGTTTGCTATTTATTATTAAGAACAAAAAAATATATAATATGGATAAAAGAAAACTCGAGGAAATCCGGTTCTTTAAATTCTAAGTAGTAGAACCATACTGGCAAGCTATAAATTCTAAGTAGTAGTAAGCTTTAAAAGAAGCGACGTAGGTATAAGCTATAAACCAAAAGTAGTATATAGCTATAAAATCTACGTAGTATAGAACTATAAATAAGAGGTAGTATATGGTGAAGTGCCATATACTACCTCTTTTGTTAGGACCAAAATTATAATATCAAATATGTTTTTTATATTTGCCTCGTGGCTTTCCACGATATTTATTAGTGGTTTCTTTTCGGTGATAAAGAATAGGTGAATCAGAATTCATTACATACATAATTCTATTTCTCATTCTAGGGAAGTTCCTAGATCCAAATGATAATCTGAATATAGTTTTAATATCAAGATTAGCTCTTTCCATAGGACCATTAGATATTCTGTATCCATTGTGTCTATTGAATGAGTTAATGATTTCATTTCTCCAGTTGAGCAGTAGCTTCCAAGCTGGAATGTATTCTGGGATATGAGAAGATTGAAATTTCAGAATGATTTCATCTAACCATTCAGAAGCATTATCAATAGTAGCTTTTTCATTGAAATTTCTATATTCATGTAGTAACTCATAAGCTAGCTTTAAATCACTATCTATTGATAGCATATAATCGATGACTTCACGGCAAGTCATCCATTGGTTAGAACGAGTTTCAAAATGCTTATAAGATAGTTTGGAAGAATCCTTGGTAAGAAGCTTCCAGTATTTCTTAAATAGCCAATAGTAGTTATCATTATTATCTTTTAAATGACCGTATTTTTTCATAATATGTATTCTAATCCTGTGAAAGCACTGAGATAGGTTCTTTATCACATGAAAACTATCGGCGCATATAATGGCTTTAGGGAAGCATTTCTTAGCTAAATCTCTATAGTTATCATATAAATCCATGGAGAAGTATTTAACGTTGTTTTTCTCGGCTAATGGTATTCTAGAGAAGTAATCAATAAGGTTATTCATTCTCCTGGAATCAACAACGTCTATTATCTTTCTATCATATGGAGAGTAAATGATAAAGCAGTACTTATGATGAGATAATCTTTTAGAATATACCTCATCAACACACATAACCTCAGGTAATGGTAATCTGTTTAAATCAACTTTCTTATCAAATAGATTAGTTACATAAGTAACTGATACGTTAAATCTTTTAGCTATAGAAGTATAATTTAAATTGAGTCCTTTTAACGCTTCTAGTATCTTCATATCTTTATGAAGTGAAGTTGAACGCTTAGCTTCAGTAAATGGATTTGATTCTTTAAAGTTATGACCACAGGATTTACATTTAAATGTTCGCCTATAAAGCTTAATAGATATATTATCCTCAACAGCAGAAGAATACTTTAATATTTGAGAACGACTACCAGTACAAACATAGTCGTTAACTACACCACAAAGTGGACATGATATTTCATCTAGTTTTAAAAGATGAATAAATATGGTATGATTAGTTGTGCTTGGATCAAATGATTCAAATGATGTGGTGGCATCAATACCGATATGATCTAAGCCTAATCTTTTTATGGATTCAAAGTCCATAATAAAAACTCCTTTCCTTATTTAGGTCCTGAACAAACCTATTATAACAAAAGGAGTCTTTTTTATTTACATCTATAAAATCTACGTAGTACTACAACTTGTTTAAAGATGTAATCTACTACCTAGAATTTAAAGTTTTTTATATAAGACGCAGAATTTAAAGGTGTACTACGCTACTACTTAGAATTTAATATACT
>JAILRQ010000060.1 GCA_024698125.1 Acholeplasmatales bacterium | reverse complement strand
CTTGGGCTATCCTTATTAATGTATCAATTCTTGGTACACTATCTCCATTTTCTATTCTTGCAATCATAGGTTGCTTAATACCTGTTTTCATTGCAAGCTCTCTTTGGGACATTTTTAAATCCATTCTTCTCTTTATTAATTTTGCAATTATAATGGATGCTTCTTTTCTTGAGTCAAATTCTTTTCTTTCTTTTTCATCTAGATTAATATCTGCTAATAAATCAAATCTATTATTTCCCATTTTTGTATCTCCTCTCATAATCAGTGGCCTCTTTTATAGCTTGTTCAATCTCATTTGGCGGAGTTTTATTAGTCTTTTTCTTAAAGCCATGTAACAAAACATAATGACCATTGTCAGAACAATAAAAGTAAACTATACGATTTTTATTCGGCCTTAATTCATATATGCCATTCCCTATAGCTTTAGCCCAATTACTATTAGTTAATATTTGGTTACCTAGTTCTTCTAATTTTATTACATAATCTTGAATTTTAAACAATTCATTATTATTCCCTGATTTTTTTATTTCATTCAAAAAATCATCTAGTGGGCACCTACCACTTAATGTTTTATATTTCTCTATAATAAACATTTTGTGCCCCCTTTCGTTTCTTGATAACTTTTTAGTTATCATAAATATTATAGCATATATGAAATAAATTTCAATCCGGAAATTACAAAAATGGGTTACCCTCTGGTAACCCTTATTGTTATTTACTATCCTTATAGTTTTGATAGAAATTAAATATAGTAAGTATTAATCCAACCTCGATAAAGGCTAAAACACCAGCTATTATATGTAGTGCTATACTATCACTATAATGCATACCTATTATAAGCCCAATTATAATAATTGCGTTAACTATTATAAGTGTAAGTGAAACTATAAACTCAGCCTTTTTCATTACTTCTTATACTCCTTACTATAATATATCTTATCAATAGCCTTAAATAATGAGCTATATGAATGATTCTTAATTGGAAGATCAATTTTTCCATCATACTTATCTACATTCATTTCAAATGTAGCCTTGATATCTGATACATCAAGAAGGTGGTTTGCGACAGCATCTGATGTAAGAGATGCAATTCTATAGCCATTCTTTGCAGCGTATTCTGCAATACCATACATTAATGCTACATTCTTGTTATAAATCTTTAAATAGAATAGCTTATGATCCTTATTAAACTTATCAAGTATTTCTGTAATAACACAGTAATATCTATCACAAAGCTTTTCCTTAAGCTTTAAAAGCTCAGGCTTTTCATCTATTACAAGGACATATAAAATATTCTCATCAAATATATCCTTATGATAAGTATTACAGAATGCCAGAGCAAACCGTGCTTAATGATACATTCTGTTATATTTATAATCTAGGTCATATGTTGTAATAAATAGTGTATCATCAACAATAGTATTCTTAAATGGTACAACACCCATTTCTGATAATAGTACCGCAAGATCTTTTGAATCCTCATCACGAAGTGGACATTGATATACATAGTCATCCTTTACACTATCATATAATGCCGCACCAGACATACAGATTACAGGGCTTGTAAGCTCTACATCCTTAAGCAATGTCATAAATCTCATAGGGGTATATGTAGTATATAGAGATAATGGTATATTTCTATAAGTGAAATCCTTAAGCTTATACTTAAAGAATCCCTCAAACTCTAATGTACCATCCTTTAATGCCTCCTCAAGTCCTACAACAAATAATAAATCCTTATTCTTATTCTTATGAGGTAGCCTAAATAGATTTACTGCAAGTGCTAGTAATACTCCAACTACAGTAGAAAGAATTCTATTAAATCCAAATACAGCCTCACCTAAGAATAATGCTGATTCATCATATCTTGAAACTATCATACCCATTGGGTTAATAGTTACAGATATGAATGTTAAAACTCCAACGAAGATAGCATTCTTCTTATTAATTAAATTACCTACTGCTATAACTACCATAACAAAGAAGGTAATAAGAATATATGGAATAATGTATTGGCTTACCCTATATGAATCTCCAAGGTTAGGCCACTCAAAGAAATCACTACCACTTATAACTCCCATAAGACCATAGGAAATAGTTAAGATAATTCCTATAATACCTCCAAGAAGGGAAGCCACTACTCTATTCTTAGCCTGTGCTATACTTTCCTTCTTTGAAGGGTATAGGGAATAGGCTGCGGCTATTCCTGCAAAGAATGGAGAATAGAAATCACTAAATCTAAATCCAGTCTCTTTGTCATATAAAGACACTCCATCAATCTTTATCATGACATCAAGTGTTTTTAATATTATATATAGCAGCATACAAAATCCAATTGATACTGCTGTCTTTACTGTTCTCTTTCCAAAAAAACGTGCTATTCGCATAATATAATCTCCTAATACAAATCTATTATAGCAAAACTATAACACAAATTGTAGTCCATAAACCACAAGCACTGATACAAGTGCTACTACTATTAGCTTTTGATTAAATATAGATAATAGGATAGCGGTAGCTGTTCCTATTAATGCTATCCATAAATTATCTATAAAATAGAAAATAAATGGGAATGTTAATGAGGCAAGTACTGCATAAGGTACATAGAATAGAAATGACTTAACATATACATTTTCTATTTTCTTATGTATAAAGCAGATAGGTAGGGCTCTTGGAATATAGGTTACAAGAATCATGATTAAAATACAAATTACTGTATACATTTATCTTCGCCCTCCTCGCTATCCATATCCTTTTTCTTCTCCTCAATTGGGAAAAGGAAGGCTCCTACTAAAGAGGCAATAGTGGTGGCTATGATTATCTTAAATCCAAGTCCTATTTCCTTTATATATGGAACATAATAGAAAAGACATGAGATAATTATTGCAATAAGTATTACAAGAGCAATCTTGTAATTCTTTTTTGCATCTGGAACAATAATTGCAATAAACATAGCGTATAAGGCAATACCCATTGCGTTTATAAGCTTTAAAGGCATTAAATCTGTAAGATATACTCCTGCAACTGTACCAAGGGTCCAGCCACAAAATGGTAATAGTATTAGGCCTATCATATACTTGAAGGTTACCTTTCTAACCTCAGTAATAGATAAGGCGTATATCTCATCAGTAATACCAAAGCCTACTACTGCTCTTTGATATAGTGGCATATCTGGCTGTATCTTTTGTGATAAAGATATAGACATCAATGCGTATCTTATATTAATTAATAATACTGTTAAGAAAAGCTCAATGTAAGAGGCATGCTCAAATATAAGCCTAACACCTGCAAGCTGTCCTGCACTAGAAAGATTTGTAGCGCTTATAATAATTGATGCAAGTGGTGTTATGCCATATGACACAGCACTTACACCAAATGAGAAGGCTACCGCAAAGTATCCTAGCCCAATAGGAAGCCCCTTTCTTAACCCATAAATAAAGTCATTCATAAAATCCCATCCTATATAACACTTCACTATTTTACCATTTCTTTACAAAATTTCACATATTTAAACGAAAATTAATTGAAACTTTATTTGTATACTAAAGATGCAAGGTGGTGAGAGATATGGCAGAAACATTTAGAAGACATGAAAAGAAATACATATTAACACAGGAACAGCACGATAGGCTTGTAAAGCTTATTGATCCTCATATGAAAAAGGATGAGTACTGTATGGACAAGCCATACCTAATAAGAAATATATATTTAGATACCGTAAATAATGATATGGTAAGAGTTTCAACAGATAAACCAATATTTAAGGAAAAGCTTAGAATCAGAAAATACGGTGAATACAATGATGGTAAGGATAAATATTATCTTGAGATCAAGAGAAAATATAATGGAGTAGTTTATAAAAGAAGAGTTGGTATGACACAGCTTGAGCTACATCAGTTCACAACAAAGGGTGTAATACCAGATAACAAATCCGCTCTTGAAACTCAAATACTTCATGAGATGAAATATTTATTCAAGCTTTATGAACCAATTCCAAAGAGCTTTATCTCTTATCAAAGAACAGCGTACTTTGATAAGGATGATGGTGAGTTTAGATTAACATTTGATAATGATCTATACTCAAGACGTGATGACTTCTCATTTGATAATGATTATCACGAAACACCTCTTCTTCCAGAAGGATTCTATGTAATGGAGGTAAAGGTAGGATATGGAATGCCATTATGGTTCGCTAATGCCCTATCAGAAATTGGAGCTAGACCAGGCTCATTCTCAAAATATGGTACAGATTTTAAAAAGACAACAAGGAAGGATATTTAAATTATGATACAAACAGCATTTGATACAATATTAGACACAGACCTAGAAATAGGAACAACACTTATCTGCTTAGGATTATCTCTACTATATGGATTAATCCTTGCAGTAATCTATAAGTACTTTAAGAGAAGCTCTGGATATTCAACAGATATCCCAATGTCTTTAATAGTACTTCCAGTAGCCATTGCAGGAATTGTAATGGTATCAAGAGTAATCGGATTAAACTCTACATCAGATAGAACAACAATCGCATTCAGCTTTGCAGGAGTTCTAGCCCTAACTAGATTCCGTTCAACACAGCATGATATCTCAGACCTAGCATTCCTATCAATGACAATAATTTTAGGATTCATTAATGGTTTAGGATACATTCTATATGCAGCACTAGTACTTGTAATTATGGCTATCGCTATAATCATCATTACAGTTACAAAGTTTAATGCTCCTTCAATCAAGGAAATGACATTAAAGATCATTGTTCCAGAGCAATTAAACTTTGATAACCTATTTGATGATATCCTTACAGCTTCATGTAAGGCATATAATCTAAAGTCAATTAGATCTACCGAGTTTGGTACAATGTTTGAGTTAAACTATGTAATAACTCTTAAGAACGATGTTAATCAACATGAGTTCATTGACAAAATCAGAGAGCGTAATGGAAATCTAAACGTTACACTTTCAAT
>JAILRQ010000062.1 GCA_024698125.1 Acholeplasmatales bacterium | reverse complement strand
ATTGACTTAAGCTTAGCGTCAACCTCTTCGAATGTCCAAGATAGACGAGCTGAGTTTTGAGCCATCTCAAGACCAGAAGTAGCAACTCCTCCAGCGTTAGCAGCCTTACCTGGACCATAGATTACTCCATTGTCGATTAGGTAGTGAGCAGCATCAAGCTCTGTAGGCATGTTAGCTCCCTCACAAACAGCGATAACACCATTCTTAACTAGCATCTTAGCGTCCTCAAGGTTAAGCTCGTTTTGAGTAGCACAAGGTAGAGCGATGTCAACCTTATATTGCCATACTCCATGCTCTCCATTTTTCTTCTCATGGTACTCTGCAGACTTTCTTTGTGCAGCATACTCAGTTAAACGTGCACGCTTAACTTCCTTAACTTCCTTAAGTAATGCAACATCGATTCCTTCTGGATCATAAATCCATCCAGTTGAATCAGAGCATGTTACAACCTTTCCACCTAATTGGTGAACCTTTTGAATACAGTAGATTGCAACGTTTCCAGCTCCAGAAACTGCAACAGTCTTTCCTTCGAAAGTAGTATTTCTTAAAGTCTTTAATGCCTCTTGAGTGAAGTAGCAAAGACCATATCCTGTAGCCTCAGTACGAGCAAGAGATCCTCCAAATGTTAATCCCTTACCAGTTAATACTCCAGTGAACTCATCACGAATTCTCTTGTATTGACCAAACATGTAAGCAACCTCACGTCCTCCTACACCGATATCTCCAGCTGGAACGTCAGTATCTGGTCCAATGTGACGATAAAGCTCAGTCATGAATGCTTGACAGAATCTCATGATTTCCTTATCGCTCTTTCCCTTAGGGTCGAAGTCAGATCCTCCCTTTCCTCCTCCCATAGGAAGAGTAGTAAGTGAATTCTTAAGAACTTGCTCAAGTCCTAAGAACTTAAGGATTGATTGGTTAACAGTTGGGTGGAATCTTAATCCTCCCTTGTAAGGTCCGATTGCACTATTGTATTGTACACGGTATCCACGGTTAACACAAACCTCATTCTTATCGTTTAACCAAGCAACTCTGAATTGAATTAGACGCTCAGGCTCAACGAATCTCTCAAGGATAGCCTCCTTCTCGATTTCTGGTCTCTTATTAACGATTAACTCAAGAGACTCTAAGATTTCTCTTGCAGCTTGTAAGAATTCCTTTTCTCCTGGATTCTTAGCTTCAAGATTAGAATAAACTCTAGCAACATATTGATTAGTAAATGCCATATTATTATTTTCTCCTTTATCTTTCCGATCAATGTGATTTTTTTGAAAAATCTGATTAAAGTATATTACAGATTTTTGTAAATGTCACAAAATAATAGAAGAAAAGACAAAAAAGTCAAAAAAATAAAATTTTATACAAAAAAGAAAAATGATTTTTAAAATTTATTTCAAAGGAAAGGGGGCTTGTCAAATGTTTTAAACCTATTGAAACGAAACCGCTTTCAAGGTATAATATAAGTATCATTTTTAGTTTCTATATATATAAGGATATAGAAGCAAATCGGAAAAGAAAGTGGAGGAAAATATGGCTTTTATTGAAAATGATGATGAGCTAGTAGTTGATTCAAATGAGGAAACTCTAGATCAAGAAGCAGAAGCAGCTGCTGAAGAACAAGCTGCAGGAACTCCAGATGAGGAAGGAATCCTTGAGTATGATGATTCCAACGCATCAGGGTTCGACAAGTTCTTTAAGGTAACTAGATATGGTTCATCTATAAGAACTGAAATTATTGCCGGTATAGTAACATTCCTATCTATGTGCTATATCCTAACTGTAAACCCTAATAATATTTTATGGGGTAGTACTGGTGATATCCACTGGGCATCTCTATTTATGGCAACTGCCATTGGAGCATTCCTTGGAACATTACTAATGGCATTAGTAGCAAAGATGCCATTTGCACAAGCACCAGGACTTGGACTTAACTCAACAGTTGGAACATTAATTGGAGGAGGACTAGGATTATACAGTGCTGCATATGGAAACTATGCGTTCTCATTCGGAAATGCAATGCTACTTGTATTAATTAGTGGTATTATCTTCCTAATTTTATCAGTAATTCCAATTGGAAAGAACAAGGAAACAGGTAAGTTCATAACACTTCGTGAGAAGATTTTCGATGGTATGCCAGTTGCAGTACGTAAGGCTATTTCTGTAGGTATTGGATTATTCATTGCATTTATCGGATTACAAAACGCAGGTGTTATAGTTGATAGCCAATATACTCTTGTAACACTTCAAGCATTCAATACTAAGGATGCTTGGGCTGTTGGTGGTGGAGCTAGAACTGCTGTTGTATGTCTATTTGGAGTAATCCTAATTGGTATTCTATCTAAGCTTAAGGTTAAGGGAGCTATCATTATTGGTATTTTAGGAGCTACAGTTCTTGGAATGCCATTAAAGGTAACTGACTTTGATATTATCGCTGGTAAGACTGATGGTATTACTTGGAAGTTCTGGGAAAACTTCAAGAACTTCTTCAAGAGCTATGAGGATGGTGGAGTAGCATTTACTGCATTTACTGATGGATTTGATATGCCTAAGGGTAGTGCTATGACTTGTATCATGGTAATTGTAACATTCTGTATGATTGATATGTTCGATACTATGGGTACAGTTGTAGGATGTGCTACAAGTGCTGGATTAGTTGACCAAAATGGAAAGCCTCATAACTATAATAAGATTATGATTTCTGACTCAGTAGCTACAGTTGCTGGAGCTGCTCTAGGAACTTCAACAGTTACAACATTCGTTGAGTCAGGAACTGGTATTTCTGCTGGTGGAAAGACTGGACTTACAGCTTTAACAACTGCATGTCTATTCTTACTTGCAATCTTCCTATTACCATTATTCGCATTCATTCCATCTGCTGCAGCTGCATCAGCTCTAGTATATGTTGGAGTTCTTATGATGGGTAATGTTAAGGATATTGATTTCAAGGATCCTATTAATGCAGTATCAGCATTCATTACAGTTATTATGATGCCATTATCATATTCTATTACAACAGGAATTGGAATGGGAGTTATCGTTTACGTAGTACTTTCAGCTATTTCTTGGTGTGTAGAGATGATTCTATACAAGTGTGGTAAGAGAGAAGAGAAGCCTGAATGGAAGATATCTATTGTTTGTGCAGTAATATTCGCTCTATTCATAATCTATTTCTGTGTACCAACATCATTCTAATAACAAATATTAAGGAGCTTCGGCTCCTTTTTGTTTTTGCATTTTATTCGTTTTTCTTTCATAAAAGCATTTTCAAAAGAATAAAATTTTATATTTTATTGAAAAAATACCCTATTGGGTATATAGTTATAATTGTTAAAATTAAGAAAGAAGATGATTCAAATGCTATTTGCGACAACAATAGAAGCCTTTGAGATTCTATTTCCAGTAGGTATAATTTTGTTATTAGCCAAGATACTTGGAGGATTTGCTAAGAAGATAGGACTTCCTCAAGCAGTTGCTATGCTATTAACAGGTATTATAATTGGACTATTTGCCCTAATCCCTGGAGTAGATGAATACTTCGTTACAGATGATGGAGTAGCAGGTATAAGGTTTATAGCCGAAATTGGAGTAATCCTAATTATGTTTAGTGCAGGATTAGGTACAGATTTAAAGCAAATAAAGGCAGTAGGAAAGGCAGCTGCATTTATTACAGTATTAGACGTTGTGCTATGTATTGCGTTTGGATATGTAGTATCAGGATTATTCAATGGATGGAGTGGAACTACATCATTTGGTGTAGATGAAGCTGGAAATCCAATTGAAGTAAAGAAAATGTGGAGTAACCTTTTCTATGGAGTAATACTATCTGCAACATCAGTATCAGTTACAGTAGCTACCTTAAAGGAGCTTGGAAGATTAAACTCAAAGATTGGTACATGTATTATTAGTGCGGCTATCCTTGATGATTTAATTGGAGTTATTATTTTATCAGTAGTACTATCTATGTCTGGTTCATCAGCAGGTGCTGATTCAGTAACAGCAGAGCCATTATCTAAGCTACTTTCTCATATAATGCCACATACTGCAGCAGATATAGTATCAGTTATAGTACTTACATTATTATTCTTTGCGTTTGTATTTGGAGTTGGATTTATTGTTCGTAAGATATTTACTCATCTTGAGCAAAAGTATCCACACCACAGAAGACTTCCAATCTATGGAATTGGATTCTGTTTTATAATGGCATTCTTCTCACAATTTTTATTTGGAATTGCTGATATCACAGGAGCATACTTTGCAGGACTTATTCTTGCAGGACGTTCATCAAGCCAATATGTGGAAAGAAGAACAGATATCGCATCCTATATTATATTTACACCAGTGTTCTTTGCAAAAATTGGTATAACAACCGATTGGAAGGCATTTGCTTCAAAGGAATTCCTAGTATTTATGGGATTTGGACTTACTCTAGTTCTTGCAGGAATTCTTGGAAAGTTTATTGGAGCTACAGTTGGATGTAAGACTAATGGATATACAATGAAGGATTCAGTAAGATGTGGTATGGCTATGACCGTACGTGCTGAGGTCTGCCTTGTATCTGCACAAAAGGGAATTGATGCAGGAATTGTAGATCCAAAGATTCAAGTATTCTTAATGGTTTTAATAATGGCAACATCATTTGTAGTACCATTATTATTAAAGGCATCATATAAGAATGAGGACCCTGCAGATACACCAAAGGCATCTCCAGCTCAAGCACAGCTAGTGCTTGACCGTGTAGATGTTTATAAGGCAACTCATGGTGTATTAGAGGATGATGAGGATTATCCAGATCTAAGTAGTAGATATGGTCCAAATGATTATTACTAAAATATAAAGTCTAACAAATCTATTTGATAAAAGTAGACAATAAAAAGAAGCTATTTAAAGAAGTATTTATTATAGAAATCATCTCTTTGTTGAGATGATTTTTTTTGAAAAATACTAACCTCAGAAATATAATTAGAAAGGGGATAAAATATTTCAATTTAAAAAATAATGTATCATGTATTGACTTTCGCCCTCCCCATAAGGTATAAACAAAACGTATGTTGAGGGGAAAAGATTATATGAAATATTTTAATGTAAGGCAATTAGATCAAACTGATTGCGCAGCCGCATGCTTGGCATCGGTTTGTTTTTATTATGGAAAAGGATTTGAGATAAAGTTTAGGTGGACACCAAAGTGGTATAATCCATTTAAGGGACTAGATTTATCAATAGGTTGGAAATGATGAGTAAGTTATTTGATTTTTTTATAAAGCATTTTGCAATTATTGTAAAAGTGATTTTGGCTGGGATTGCATACTATTCTTTTAGAGAAAATGGTATTTCTAATTACAAAGTATTATTTTTATTCCCACTGGTTAATTTAATATGGATTTTCTCTTATAGAGCATATCAAAGTTATTTTCTAAATTATACGAGTAAAAAAAGAGGATTTATAATAACCCTAGATATTTTTTATGTGTTGATATTTATTTTTGCTATTTTACTAAAAACATCATATATTTTGTTTATAGATTTAGGTTTATTAGTAACTGAATTTTTGATAATGTTTAAAATAGAGAAAAAGATAAATGCAAATAAAAAAATAAAAAATGTAATAGCGTTTGTCATTATAATGAATATTGGCTTACTTTTCTCATCAGGAATGTTTTATTTAGAAAATTACAAATATTTATTCTACATTTATAATATGTTTTTTGTGATTTTTATGTTGATTTTATCAATAGGGGTTTTAATATTGATAAACTTTAAAAGTGAGGAGAATAACCAAATATCCTATAAAAAGAAAATAATAGTATACATATTGTACACTATTGCTCTAGTTTTATTAATTGGAGGTTTAAAAATAAAATATAGTAATCATGAAATGACAGGTATATCAATGAATGGGGGTATATTCTATTACTTGATATTTGGAGTATATCCTTTGACAGTATTTAGGTTCCATTGTTACTTTGCTGATAATGACTATATAAAAAATCAAAAGAAAGAAAACGAATCATTATAATAAAAAATGTTAAAATTACAACTGTAATATTTTAACATTAAACCAAAGTATATTTGGTACAAAAACTAAAGAAAGGATAATCTCAAGAAGAGCATTAAAGGCTTCAGTACAAGAACTATATGTACCATAAGAATCAGATGTAATCACATATGATGAGGGATATGATATTGATGGAGGTGTTTCTTTTTCTAGAGGATGGTTAGCAGCCGCTATAGATGGAGCTTTTGATGGAATGATTTCGTTTTAATTTATGAGAATTAAATGTATTAATAAATCTAACATTAGTTATAGAATTTATGTTGAAAAGAATGGAAAGAAGTACTATAAAAAAAATATTGATACCAAAGTGGGGGATATAGTTAATATTCATTTTGATGAAATGAAAAATATGAATAAATGGCTACTGTTTATAAATCGTTTATTGTTTACTCTATCATTTTCTGATGGTAATGATAAAGCTTCAAACCTAATAGTTAATGAGGATGCATTTGTAGTTGAATATAAATGTAATGGGGATGATAACTTGATTTTTACAATGAGTGAAAATGGAGAATTAGCATCAAATGTTGATGCTATGATTTTAAAAAGCGATTGTATAAATCCAAATCCTAGATTGAGGCCGATTGCTTCCATAATTTATATCATTTTACTTTTGTTAATATTAGTTGGAATAATAGCGTTAGCTTTTTATTTTGCAGGTGGTCCTTTTTAGATAACTTATGCATAGATTATAATTTTAAAAATAATTAAATAATTAAAGTCAAAAAATTATGATTGGCATGATTTCCAAAATTGAATCGGGTCATGCCTTTTTAATTTAGTTGTATCCGCTTGTTATTTTAGAAGATTATATATTTAATTATTGGTTTGCTAATGAATGTTTCATCCATATTCTCAAATTTTGACATTGATATATGCAATTTCTATTGGATATTAAGAAAGATAGTAATAATTGATAGGTAATATGAGTAATATTTACTCTTATAATAAAAAATGTTAAAATTACAACTGTAATATTTTAACATTAAACCAAAGTATATTTGGTACAAAAACTAAAGAAAGGATAATCTCAAGAAGAGCATTAAAGGCTTCAGTTCTTGTGAAAACCTAAATATAATTTAGTGAGTGGATTGTAATATGACAAAGAAGCAGAAGATTACTATTGTAGGAATAATAGATTTATTTATTATGATATGCGCAATAACAAGCTTATCATTAAATGGGGTAGTTTTTTATGTGTTAGAGGCTGTTTTTTTGATACTATGGCTAATAACATCTGCATATATTTATAAAGGCTGCAAAGAATTGAATAATAAGGATGATAATGAAGATAATAACTTTGAATCTAAAAAGAATACGTTAGCCAAGTACCTTGTTTTAGCTAGTTTTATATTTATAATAAACAAATAGAGCTGAGTTAGTTAGTATTGTTAAACTATTGAAAAAAGCAAGAATAATCCTAATTAATTATTAATTTTCATAACTAGCATATCTACAAATATGCTAGTTTTTTATTTATTTTTTTATTCTAATATAATATAATTTAGATATTGGAGGTTCTTTATGGAACAAGAGAATAAATATACATCAGTTTTTATGTATCAGGATGTATCAAAGCCTGATTTTGTGGAGTTTAAGAAAACATATAGCTATAAGGCAGATAAGAAGGATATATTATTCTATTTATCATTCCCTATTATGATACTTGGAGTAATACTATTATTCTTTACAGCAGGAGGAGTATTATTAGTACTTGCAGGTATTGCCCTTCTTGCATGGAGGCTTGGAAAGATTAATTCTAAAAAGGATTTAGATTTCCTAGATAAGTATGAGAAGTATTTATTAGAAAATGCTAAGAAGTATGAGGGAGCTATTTCTAATAGTGCCATTTACCCTACATACTATTTTGTAGATAATAAGGCTAAAAGATTTAGATTTATGTATCAGGATAAGGTATATGTTGATATACCATATGATGATATTGTTTCATTTGATATTTTAAATGATAAGACTATATCACAATATAAAAGACTTCCTGATCAGCCAAATCCTACAATTAGATCATATATTCTAAGAGTTAATTGTAAGGGTGGAAGAAGTATTGAGATTGGATATTCAAATACTAACAAGCTTATAAAGCTTCGTAATAGTTTTGTATATCAGCAATTCGCAAATACTATTTCAATTAATAAGCTATGCGCATTATTTGAGCGTATTATTTTAAAGAATAGAGCGTAAAAAAAGAGGAGCAATCCTCTTTTTAATTTATAAAGCCATCCTCTTCATATAATGCTAAATCCTTATAATATTTCTTATCAATAGATATATGATAATGAGTACATTCCTCTAGGTATAGCTTTTCATATATTGTGGCCTTTTCTTCAATTAAGTGGCATATCCTTTGATCCTTATAGGGAATGTTTAGCTTAAGCTCTATCATATATGGTGATGTTTCTTGATATATATAATCTAAAAGCTTATCCACATTAAGGTTTGTCTTATTAGAATATGGAAGAGATTCTACGCCCTCAACTATTAGATTTTGATTATCTAATAGGTCATATTTATTAAGAAGCAGTAGCATCTTTTTATCTAATGCTCCAACTGCATCAAGCATTGCCATTGTTATTTTGTATTGCTCATTGAAGTAGGGAGAGGAGAAGTCTATTACATTTATTATTAAATCAGCATTTCTTATCTCCTCTAGTGTTGAACGAAATGATTCAACAAGAAGAGATGGAAGCTTTGATACAAATCCAATAGTATCTGTAAGAAGGAATTTATGCTTTTTATAGTTTATTTGTCTGATCCTTGTATCAAGGGTAGCAAATAGCTCATCCTTAGCATAAACCATCTTTTCATTATCCCCACCTGTAGCCTCTATAAGCTTATTCATAGTAGTACTTTTACCAGCGTTTGTATATCCTACAAGGGCTACAATAGGTATATCGTTTGAAGCTCTTTTTTCAGCAGATTGAGCCTTTCTATTTTTGATTTCAATAAGCTCCTTGCTATATCTTGATATACGTCCTGCAATCTGACGACGTGTAAGCTCCTGGTTTGTTTCTCCACTACCCTTTGAGTGAAGACCTCCACCAGATGCTCCCTCGCGTGATAGATTACGCTGCATAAGCCCTATACGAGGCATATCATATCTTGCTCTTGCAATGCTTAGCTCAAATATTGCCTCTCTTGATTTTGCTCTTTGCTGGAATATATCAAGTATTACAGAGGTTCTATCCATAATATCTATATCAATAAGAGATGAGATATGCTTAAGCTGGACTGGTGTTAGCTCATCATCAAATACAAGCGCATCTACCTCTAAGGATAAAGCCTTAGCCTTTATCTCTTCAATTTTTCCACTACCTGTATAGTATTTCGTATCAGGCTTATCTAGTGCCTGATATATAGAAGAGGTGATTAAAACACCTATGCTTTGACATAGGTTTTCCATTTCCTTTATTCTATATTCAATGTCATAATAATCATTTTTTGTTTTTAACAAAACAAGGAGTGCCTTCTTCACATATATCACCTTAGTGATATTATAACATTAAATTTTAAATAAAGTTTTCTAATATGTAGAAATTTTAAAGGGGTTTGTTATATAATAATATATATGATATTGGTGGGTGAAAGAATGATATTAAATGCTTTTACACAATACTTTGCCGATAATTTGTGGCTACAAATTATTTGTGAGGCCTATTTCTTACTTATGATCGGTATTGCTGTTGCGCAGTTTGTATTCAAAAATAAAAGAGCACTAGATTTAGTGGCTATTAACCTAATATTTGGGATAATTGCTGCTTTTTCGTGGTATGTTGATTTAAGGATTTCTAAGTGGGTATTTCTATACCTATCAATTGGTATGCCTGTATTTATTGTAACAGTGCTTGCACCAGATCTTCGTCGTATTATTTCTATTAAGAATAAGGATGATAGAAGAGAGGTTGATGTTACATCATCTGCTCAAACAAAGGAATCAATTATTGATTCAGTTCTATATCTTTCAGCAAGAAAGATTGGAGCCTTAATTACAGTTGAGAAGAACATATCATTAGACCAATATGCTGAAAGAGCTATTCAGCTTAATTCAGATGTATCTAAGGAGCTTTTAATTCAAATATTTACACCAAATACTCCACTTCATGATGGAGCTGTTATCATTCGTGGAAATAAGGTTAGATGTGCTGGAGCATACTATGTACTTGCTCAGCAGCGTATTGAGGATAAAACAACAGGTTCACGTCACAGAGCTGGAATTGGTATTTCTGAGGTATCTGATGCTTTAACTATTATCGTATCAGAGGAAACAGGAAATATCTCTCTTGCAATTGAGGGAGTATTAATGAAGGCTAATGAGCGTGAAAAAATCCAAGAGTACTTGGATATGTTCTTAAAGTAGGAGGTAGTTTATGAAGACATTCTTAAAATTATTATTTTCTCCTATCTGGTTTTTATTTGAGCACAATACACATGAAAAAATAGTTGAGGAGAAAACTGGTGCTGTAAAGTATATTTTAACAGTTGTTCTTATAGCTATTATTATTGTACTTGTTTATTATGTATGGGGTGAATTACTATGAAATACGCAGAGGTAATATGCGCATTAATAATGTCAATAATCCTATTATCTGTCTACATTACACAGTCTATTATTGAAAGAAGAATTCTAAAAGGTAGATTAATTTTAGCCTTTGTGTGTACAGGACTTATGACCCTAGCCTTATGCTTAAGTGATATTATATCTGAGCATAAGTCACTAGAGTACACAAAGGAAGGAGTAACTATTGCAGTATATGTAGTAGTAGGTATGGCATTCTTTAAAACTATAGCTGCATCTACATCTCGTTCTCATCTTGAAAGTGAGTTTATTAAATCATTAGAAAATGATAAGATATTTGTCCTTCTTGATAGAAAGGAGAAGATCAAGCAAATCTCATCTAATCTATGTAAGCTTGCTGGTGTAGAAAAGGGAGATGCAATGGGTAAGAGATTCTTTGATTTTTTATCAAATAATTTCGTTTTAATCTCACTTAACGATACTCAAATTAAGATGAGTAAGGTAAGAGAGCATTTTAGAGCCTGGGCTGAGGAGTGTAAGGAAGGAGATACATGTAAAAGAGAATTCCTTGTATCATCTAAGGATGGAAAGGATACAAATATCTTAAATTTTACAGATAATCCAATCTTTAAGGCTTCAAGATATACAGGACACCTACTTATAGGAGATCTTGATGAGGAAGCATCTATGCTTAGCGCACAGCGTAAGCTTAGTGATAAGACATCAGAGCTTTCTAATGTAAAGGCTCGTATGAGAGCATTATTTGATATTACTAAGGAATCAATTTTTTATTACAATATTGATGAAAACTATGTTTGGGGAAATGACGCATTTGTTCATGACCTAAATGTAAACGGAAATACAATTGCTCGTTCAGATTTTGAGCATTATATTCATCCAGATGATATGGCATTTTATCGTAAGGCTATCTCAGAGCTTACAGAGGCTAAGCCAGCCTATGATGTAAAGTATAGATTTAAGACTGGTGCTAATTATCAATTCGTTCATGAGCGTGGTAAAAGAATATTTGCCAAGGGTGCTGATGATGAAATTGCAGGTACTATTGAAATTGTAAATGATAAGCATTTCGAGCATAGTGATATGCCACTCCTTGATTCTATCAAGGATGAGGCACAAATGTATGCTGATATTGAAGGCTCTCTTCGTGAGGGATATCCATTTGAAATTGCTATGTTTAAGCTTACAAACCTACCAGATATCAATAAGGAGCATGGACGTTCTATTGGTAATATGGTATTAGGAGAATATGTAAAGGCTATTAATGATAAGCTTGTTAATGATGGTATGATTTATCGTATATCAGGTCTTGATTTCGTAATCGTTGTAAACGACGGAAGAAAGATGACATTACTTCGTTCAATGCTTGATAAGGGAATTCTTACTGCAAGTGCTATGGATTACGGTGGAATTCATCTAGATATAAAGGCTAATTATGGAGTTGCGTTCTACAATGAATGTAGAAATGCTAAGGAGCTTGTACAAGCCTCTGAGCGTGCATTAAATATGTCGCTTCTTCCAAATTATAATGCAGATTATGTCTTCTATAGTGACATCAAGTAAGAAGGAGCTTCGTAAAAGCCTATTAAATAAAAGAGACACTCTTAAGGATGTCTCTTTATCCATAGTTAGGGCTATTATTGATTCTAAAATACTCGAAAAATATCATACGATAGGTATTTATTATCCCCTAAAGGGAGAAATAAATCTTTTACCCCTATTAGATTACTATAAGGATAAGAGCTTCTGTTTTCCTAAAACAGAGGATGTTATAAGCTTCTATAAGGAAAATGATTTAAATAACTTTAGTGAAAAGAAATTCCACGTCCTAGAGCCTAACTCTAATAATTATATCCCACGTGATAGGATAGAGTGCTTTATAGTTCCATGTGTTGGTATTACAAGGGATAAAAAAAGAATAGGATATGGTAAGGGATATTATGATAGATATCTTGCAGGCTATAAGGGATTAAAGCTTGCAGGTATCTATAAGGAGCTAAATAATATAGATTTTAAATGTGATGAATATGATTTAGTCCTAGACTATGTATTTGAGGGGTGATTTTTATGTTTAGTGTAATAATTCCTATGGCTGGGTGTGGATCACGCTCAGGGCTTAAGGAAAATAAAGCCCTATGGCTTTTAAACGGTAAGCCTTTATTTATGCATAGTGTTGATATGTTTAAGAAATATGATTGTGAAATCATATTAGTATGTAGTTCATCTGATATAGAAGAGGTTAAAAAACACACTGATTTAAAGGTGGTTCTTGGTGGTGCATCAAGAGCCGAATCTGTATATAATGGTATTAAAAATGCTAAAAATAGCTTATGCCTTATCCATGATGCGGCACGTCCCTTTATTACAGATTCTATGATTATAAATACTCTTGATGTAATGAAGGAGGCTAGGTGTGCTTATGTAGGTATCAAGGCTGTTGATACTATAAGAAATACAAATGGTGGTGTTATTGATAGAACTAATCTATGCATAGTACAAACACCACAGGCCTTATTTAAGGATGATTATATTAAGGCGTATAAAATGGCATTAGAATCTAAGGATATATTAACTGATGATATATCATATCTTGAGAAATATTTAGGATATAAGCCAGAGGTAGTTCTTGGCAGTAGATTAAACTTTAAGCTTACAACTCCTGAGGATTTTAAGCTTGCTGAAATTGTTGGAGGTATTAAATGATAAGAGTTGGTCATTCATGGGATACTCATAAATTAGTAGAGGGTAGAAGGCTTATCCTTGGAGGAGTAGAGCTAGATTCTCCTGTAGGACTTCTAGGTCATAGTGATGCGGATGTTGTATTACATGCAGTAGCTGAATCCTTCCTTGGAGCTTTGGCATTAGGAGATCTTGGAAGCTTTTATCCAGATAATTCAGATAAAACTCTAAATATGGATTCTAAAATTATATTAAAGGAATGCTATCAAAGGGTTATAGATAATGGATATAGGGTTAATAATATTGATCTTACAATCTATAGCCAAGAGATAAGAATATCTCCTATAAGACAAAGAATTAGAGAAAGCATTGCAGCTCTATTATCTCTTGATATAGACCAGGTATCAGTTAAGGCTACTACCTGGGAGAAGATGGGCTTTGTTGGAAGAGGAGAGGCTATTGCCTGTGAGGCAGTATGCCTTGTTGAGAGTATGCCTAAAAAAGTATATGGAAGAAAGTTGATGGAGACAAGATAATGAAGTGGTTTTTAGATTTAATTAAGGGATTCTTAATGGGTATATCTAATATAATCCCAGGCTTTAGTGGTGGTACTATGGCTGTTATTTTAAAGATTTATGATAGAATGATTTATGATCTATCAGATATAACAAAGCATCCAATAAAGGCTATTAAGGATTTAATATTTATTGGTATAGGATTACTTGTTGGAATGGTATTTGCAATGTTTACAATTGTATTCCTTCTAGAGAAATTCCCATTCCCAACAATTATCTTCTTTGTAGGGCTTATTATAGGATGCCTTCCTCAAATGTTTATGCAGTCATATGAGGCTAAGAAGAGCAAGCTTGATTATTTATGGATAATTCCAGGGCTTGCGCTTATTGTAATAATTCCACTGCTTAGTGCAGGTGATGCACAGCTTGAGATATCATTTACAGCCCTACTTTTACTTGCGATTATGGGTATTGTATCTAGTGCATCTATGGTTATACCAGGGCTTTCTGGTTCACTTACATTAATGGCATTTGGATACTATACATTAGTTCTTACATCAGGTACTGATTTAATGAAGGGTATATTTGATGGAAGTAATGTATGGGATGAGTTTATTGTAATGGCTGTGTTTGCCGTATCATGTGTAGTAGGAGTGCTTTTAATTTCAAAGCTTATGGGAATTCTATTAAAGAGATGGAAGGGAGCTGTATATTTCTTCATCTTTGGATTAATAGTTGGTTCACCATTTAGTATTATATGGGCAGCATGCCATAATGATGAGTATGATATTAATTTCAAATCAGCTGGAATGTGGTGTGCAAGCATTATTTGCTTAATCATTGGATGTAGCCTTCCTTTACTTGTAAGATTCATTGAGAAAAGGATGAATGAGAAGAAGACTTTAGAGGAATCTGATAGCAATGATGCTACTTTAAATGAGCAGGAGCAAAAAGATATAGTAAATGAGGAGCAATAAGCTCCTCTTTTAATGAAATTAAAATAATTTCTTTATTAAAGAAACTATGATATAATGTTAGAGGTGGTATTATGGTTATTAAAACTAGTAAGGGCTACTATGAGGTTTTAAAGAACATCAGAGATGCCTTAAACATTGAAAAATTTGAAGAAGCATACCTAGAAGAATACTATGATACTTATGAATATATTGTAGGTGATATTGCATCAGAAATATTGCGTCTTAAGGGATTTAATAAGGCTGATGGATCATTCAATACTATTCCTGAGTATTTAGCAGAGTCTTGTGTATTTAAGTGCGCATTTTTTATTCTAAGAAGAATTAATGAGGATGAGTATAATAAGCTTAGTGAGTATTATAAGAATCATCCAAATAATAATCTTACTGTAGGAGATGACCACGTAGAGCCAATGCCAAAGGTTAACTATGATAAGGAAAGCCTTGTTCTTGAATCTACAAAGAAGAATACCCCAAATATCGTTCTAGATATGAATAGAATAAATAAGGTTAAAACCTTCCCGCTTCCAGATGATTTAAAGGATGATAAGGAGGATATTAGAGATTATAGAAGAGGTGGTAATAATAACCATTTCCAAAATAACAATAATAACCAAAATAGAAATCAAAATCAAAGAAGCAACAATAACCAAAATAATGGTCAAAGGCCTAACCAAGGTCAAAGACCAAATAATGGTAATTTAGGAAATCAAAGACCTAATCAAAACCAAAATCAAAAGAATAATAATAACCAAAATAGACCTAATAACCAAAAGGGCCAAAATAATAATAAGCAAATGAATAATAATTCATTTAAGAATAATAATCACCATAAGAATAGAAATAACAAGGGTGGTGCTTCTAATGGACAATAGAGTAAGAGAAATAATTGATCAAATTGAAGAAATCTTAAATAAGATTAGACCATATATCAATGGTGAAGGTGGAGACCTTGACTTTTTAGGATATAAGGATGGAGTTGTTTATCTACAAATGCTTGGAGCTTGTGCAGATTGTGGATATATTGATTTAACGCTAAGAGATGGTATTGAGGAAATGCTTAAGGAAGAGATTCCTGAGGTTATAAGAGTAGTAAATATCGAGGACCTTAATAGCCCATTACTTAATGATGTGGAGAGATAAAATGAAAATTGATTTTAAATACGCAAATGGATTATATACAAATGATGAATATAATAAGGCCTTAGAGGAGGTACTTGCCTCTAAGAAGGTATTAGATTCTAAGAGCGGAGAGGGTAATGACTATTTAGGATGGTTAACTCTTCCAGAGGACTATTTAGCATCAGATGAGCTAAATAGAGTTTTAAAGGCAGCAGAAAAGATTAAGGGTGAATCTGATGTACTAGTAGTACTAGGTATTGGAGGTTCATATCTTGGAGCTAAGTCTGCAATAGAGCTTTTAACACCATATTTTAATGATGGAATGGAGATTTTATTTGTAGGAAACTCTATGTCTTCATCATATATTTATGAGGTATATAACAGAGTTAAGGATAAGGATATTTCCTTAAATATTATTTCAAAGAGTGGTTCTACAACAGAGACATCTGTTGCGACTCGTCTATTCTTAAACCTACTTGTACAAAAGTATGGTGATAAGGCATATGATAGAGTATATGCAACAACAGACCTTAACAAGGGAATCCTTCATGACCTATGCCTAAAAAGAGGTATAGATATGTTTGAAATAAGAGATGATATCGGAGGAAGATATTCAGTTCTTACTGCAGTAGGATTACTTCCTATGGCAGTTGCAGGTATTGATATTTTAGCAGTATTAAAGGGAGCATTAGAGGCTCAAAATGACTGCAAGAAGAATGAGTCATTATCACTTTTGTATGCAACATTCCGTTATATGATGTATAAGAAGGGATATGAAATTGAAATACTTTCATCATTTGAACCAAAGATGAGAGGATTTATTGAATGGTACAAGCAGCTTTATGCTGAGTCTGAGGGTAAGGATCATAAGGGAATCTTCCCTACAGGAGCAATTTTCACTACTGACCTTCATTCAATCGGACAAATGATTCAGGATGGAAAGAGAAACATCATTGAAACAATGGTAAAGATTAATGAGCCAGATAATGAGGTATTAGTACCAGAGATGGAGGGAAATCTTGATAAGCTTGATTTCTTAAAGGGAATGAAGATATCAGAGATTAACAATAAGGCTTTAATAGCTACAGCTTTAGCACACCACGATGGTGGTGTACCAGTAGCTACATTAGAGCTATCAAAGCTTGATTGTTCTAATTATGGTTATATGGTATACTTCTTTATGTATGCATGTGGACTTAGTGCATACTCAATTGGAGTAAATCCATTTAATCAGCCAGGTGTTGAATCATATAAGAAGAATATGTTTGCATTACTTGGTAAGCCTGGATATGAGGAGTTAGCGAAGGAAATTAATAAATTATTGGAGGAAAACTAATTTATGCTATTATTCGGGAAAGCTGGAACATACGTTCAAATCAATTTGATTTTACTTGCGTCAATCGTAGTATTTGCCCTACACATGTATTTTGTAATTAAGTATATCGTAAAGATTTACTATTATGATAACGTAAAGGCTGAGAAGTATATTGCCTATGCAGGATACTTTGGAGTAGCCGCAATGGTATTACAATTCATATTTGGAACTGTAGCACTAGAAAATGATGTAGTAGAGCTAGAGCATTCATATATTGGACTTGTAGTAGGACTTGGAGCTATTTTTGTAATCCCATTCCTTGTGATTGCAGATTTAAAGCAACAAAAGTGGATTAAGAATCTATCAATAGCCGACCAAAAGAAGTATAACATTTCATTAAAGGACAGAATGCCTTTAATTATTGTTATCGCAGCCCTTGTAGTAATTTCATTTGCCCTATTCGGATTTGTAATAGAGGGATATTGCTACATCATGGATGGATTAAGATAAAATATAAATAAAGCCAAGATAATAAAATCTTAGGATAATAAAGCGAGAATCCTCGGTTATTTAATTTCTGAGATGATAGCGTTTTGAGAAAAAATAGTGATTTTTTACAAATAAATCGCTATTTTTTATATTTTTTCTCAAACTATATGTAACTTAAAAAATTGGCTTAATCATTGAATTTTTTGCCATTTTATGGTATACTATATGTAGTATGAGTAAGACAAATTTAATCCATGCACGAACCTGTGTATATAATGTAAATTACCATATCGTTTGGTCTGTAAAATATAGAAGAAAGGTTCTAAATTCTACTATAGAAAAGAGATTTAAGGAAATCCTTTTGGATGTAGCTAAAGAAAAAGGATTTACTATCGTAGAAATGGAAGTCGGTGAAATGGATCACATTCACCTATTCGTCACTTCACATCCAAAACTTTCT
>JAILRQ010000017.1 GCA_024698125.1 Acholeplasmatales bacterium | reverse complement strand
ACAATACATGCCCTTCATTCCATAAAGAAACCAAAATGCGAAGACAAGCCTCAGCCACCACAAACACATACATCATACCCCTCTCGACATCATAGAATTACCCTCACCCCTTTCTCATTTACAATAGATGAAAGTGGTGATTTCAGGTATTTAATAATTAAAGAAGATGGGGAAGAGATGGCAGCAATTATAGAATTATCAGATTCTGGAGACGAGAAAGAAGTGATAATTATTCCTGAATATCTTGATGGTTATAAGGTATATGGATTTTATGATAGAGGCTTTTCTACACAATGGGGACGAGTAACTGGTTCAGAGGTAAGTAAATTTTATATACAGCATCAAATTAAATATAGAGGAGATTTATTTGGTCTTAGAAAGGTTTTCTTATTAGGTGATGGTTTAAATAATTCGCTTATTAATGGATATTATCTTACCAGCATTTATTTACCTTCAAATGTAGAAATTAATAACACTAAACATGATGTATATAATGCTAATGTGACATATTATGTAGATAATGAAATATATTGGATAGATGATTATGATGATGGTTTAATTACATTTATACCAGAAAATCCAACAAAAGAAGGATATACATTTGATGGATGGTATAAAGATTTAGATTATAATAATAAATGGGATTTTGATACTGATAAGGTTCCAGCAAAAGAATATGGAGAAAATCAAGAATACATTTATAAAGAAACAAAATTATATGCTAAGTTTATATAATAGCATTAAATATTAGTTCAGAATAAACTAAAAGGTGGTTGATTAGGGTTCTTTAAAAAAATCGGAGTATGATGAAAAAATCATACTCCTTTTTTTGGTCGAGAAATCATATTATAAATTATTTTCTATAACCTAAAATAGGTGCATCAGCATTTTTAACAAACATAATTCTATTACGTAATCTAGGAAAGTTTGTATATCCATATGCATGGCGATAATGGTTTTGACATCTATATTATCCCTCTCCATTCCGCCATTATTAATGACATAACCATTATGATTATTAGTGGTTGGATCATATATTTCATCAGAATTTTCAGAATCAATTCCATTGATATAATCCAATCCTAATCTTGATATGGATTCTTTATCCATAAATAAAAGACCTCCTTAATATAATGATTTCTCTACAATCTCATTATAACAAAGAGGCCTTTTTTATGTTGTTCAAAATACTCCATTTAATTTAAAGTTTAATTACTCCAGTTGGTTTATAGTTTATACCCAATAAACTTTATAGTTAGTATCTAAGCATCGATTATTTTAAATATTCTCCTTTTTTACTTTTTTACAAAAATTTTACAATTATAAACTATCTGTAAGACAGCCTTACTATATTATCAAATTGAGGTGTTTTATAACTTATGGATTATGTATATGCAGTAATTGGCCTTCTTGCAGGACTTGGATCGCTTCTTTTAGGATTTAAGCTTCTAAGTGAGAATATTGAAAAAATGGCTAATGGTAAAATTAAAAAGCTTATTAACAAAACAGGAAAAAATAGATTTATAGGAGTAGGAATTGGAGCTGCAGTTACTGCGATTGTTCAATCAAGTGGTGCTACAACCGTTATGATTGTAGGATTTGTAAACGCAGGACTTATGTCATTATTCCAGGCTACAGCTTTAGTAATGGGTGCTAATATTGGTACAACAATTACAGCTCAAATTGTAGCCTTAAACGCTTTTGATATATCTTTATTCTTAATGCTATGTGTACCTGTTGGTATCGCAATGGTTATGATTTCAAAAAGAGAAAAGGGTAAAACTATAGGTATGACTATAGTAGGACTTGGACTTGTATTTTTAGCCTTATATTTTATGAAGGATTCAATGACAGTTTTTAAGGAATCAGAAAATGTGCAGGAAATCCTTACAAAGGTAAACAATCCATTCCTATTACTTTTAATAGGTATATTATTTACAGTATTATTACAATCATCATCAGCTACTACAACAATTCTTATTACTATGGTTGGTAATGGTCTTATAATTGGTAATGGTGGTAATGCGATATTATATGTAGTTCTTGGTACAAATATCGGATCTACAGCTACAGCCTTATTATCAGCGCTTGGCGCTAATACTAACGCTAAAAGAGTAAGTATAATACATTTACTTTTTAATGTGTTTGGTTCAATGATATTCTTTATACTATTACTATGCTGGAAGGATTTTATGGATATGACATTTGCTAAAATGTTTGAAAATCCTGAAACACAAATTGCTATGTTCCATACATTCTTTAATTTAGTATGTACATTAATATTCCTTCCATTCATTAATGTGTTTGTTCGTCTTTCAACTCTTATCATTAAGGATAAGAAGGAGGAGACTATTACATCACTTGATGTACGTTTCTTAAATAATCCAGCTATCGCAATTTCACAATCATTAGCTGAGATTTTAAAGTTTGGAAGACTATGTACAGATACTCTTTCAAAATCTATAAATGATTTCATTAATAAGGATAACTCTAGATATGATGAAATCCATGACGATATAGAAAAGATTGATGCTCTAAATAGAGAAATTGTATCATATATGGTACGTATTAGTGGAGGATCAGTTCAGCAGGAGGATGAGAAGAAGATATCTACTCTGCACTATATGATAACTGACTTCTATAGACTTGCAGAAATTGCAGATAATATGTGCAAGTATACAAGAGATACAATAGATCATAACCTTGAGTTCTCTAAGGAGGTTTATGATAACATTAGAGTATTTAATGTATATCTTGAAACTCAATATAAAAATGTCTTTGAGCTTGTAAGTGATGAGAAGTATATGCTTATATCTGATATTGATGAGCTAGAGGATAAGATGGACGCATTACGTAGTAGTATGATAAAGGCTCATATTGAGCGTTTAGAGAGAGGAGAATGTAAGCCAAATAATTCTGGAGTTTACATTAACCTTGTTTCAAACCTAGAGCGTGCAGGAGATCACTTGAATTATATTGCACACATGGTTTGTGATTAAATTGTGATATAATCTTTATAGGTGGTGTTAGAATGAGTGAGAAAATAGTATATTTACTAGAGGATGATAAATCTATTACAGAGGTAATAGAATGTGCTCTTGAAATGTCTAATATTAAGGTTTTAAGCTTTCCTAATGTAAGGCTTTTTAAGGAGGCCTTTGAAAATAAGGCTCCAAGCCTATGCCTTCTTGATATAATGCTTCCAGATGGTAATGGACTTGATGTATTAAAATACATTAAGCATATAGATAATAAAATAGTATGTATCATGCTATCAGCACTTGGAAGTGAAATAGACAAGGTAAAGGGATTAAACCTTGGGGCAGATGACTATATTTCTAAGCCATTTGGTACTATGGAGCTAATCGCAAGAATTAATGCCCACCTAAGAAGAATAGGAGATAAATCCTATAATGTAGGAGGACTGGAGATAGGTCTTCTTACACATGAGGTTAAGCTTAATGGAGAAAAGCTTGTCCTAAATAAAAAGGAGTTTGAGCTCCTACGTTATTTTGTTGAAAATCCTAACATTGTAATAAGCCGTGATAGGCTACTTGAGGCTGTATGGGGATATGAGGTTGGAGAAACTAGAACAGTTGATAATCATGTCCTAAGGCTTCGTAAGATGGGAATTAATAATATTGAAACAGTCTTTGGAGTTGGATATAAGTTTAACACTGGAGTGTGATTTTTATGAAGCTAAGATTTTTTCTAATTGAAATGCTTATAACATTCGTAGGAATTCTTATAATCGTAGTAGCTTCAACTAATATCTACTATCAAAACTCACTATCTAACTGTGAGGATACCTTAAGCGTTTATGTTAATCAATATGATATGAATACATATTCCTTTGATAGTGATGGAGCTATAGCTTTATCAGAGAAGCTTGACTCGGCACGTGTTACCTACATAACTCTTGAGGGTGTTGTTGTAGGAGACAGTGAGGTTAGTGATTTATCATCATTTGATAATCACTTAGATAGAGCAGAGGTTGTGGATGCGATAGAAAGTGGAGTTGGAATTGATGTAAGAGAATCTACATCAATTGGTAAGGTTTTAATCTATTATTGTGCACAGGTTGATACTGCTAGTGGTACAGCCCTATTAAGAATTGCCATACCAACATCATCAGCCTTAAATATATTTAGTAAGGCTATTCCTACAATAATAATATTCTTAGCCTTTGACACATTAGCCTGTGCTATTATAGCCTTCCTACTTGTAGATCATGTACTAAAGCCAGTAGAGCTTATAGCACATGATGCCTCTATAGGAAAAGAGGTTAAATCAAAATATAGTGAGCTAGCCCCACTATGCGATATTTTAAATAGTAGAAATATTGAAATAAAGGATAAGATTAATACTATTAAGGAAAATAAGAAGATAGCAAGTATAGTCCTTGATAACATGGAGCATGGAATAATAATTCTTGGTCCTAATAAGAAGATAGCCTTAATAAATAATATGGCTAAGGATTTACTTGATGTATATGATACTCTTGATGAGGTTTTCTTTTTCAAACAGGATGATGAAATATCAGAAATTATATCTGAAAAGAATAATACCTTAGTGTATAGAACATTTGATGAAGAGGTATATGCCTTTAGATTTAGCTTTATGGAAGGTAAAAGTATTTGTCTTATTACAAATGTTACTGAAATTATAAATGCTCAAAAGAGCAAGAATGATTTTATAGCAAATGTAACTCATGAGATGAATACTCCACTAACATCTATAAAGGGATTTGCTGAGCTTGTTTCAAGTGGAGTAATGGATAAGGAAAAGGTAGTACATGCCTCAGAGGTAATACTTGAACAATCAAATAGATTAACTCAGCTTATAAAATCAATCATAAATTATTCATCATATGAGTCTAATGACTTACCTTCATATGATGTTAATCTATCAAATATCATTCAAAGCTCAATCAGCTCATTAGAGCCAGCAGCCTCTGAAAGAGGAATTGTTATAACATCAGACATTGTAGAAAATGCTATTATAAAGTCTAGAACTGAGCGTGTTCAAGAGGTTATAACAAACCTTATTGTAAATGCTATAAAATATAATAAGGAAAAGGGAATGATAAACATTACCCTTCATAATGAAGGTGTATTAAGGATTCTTGAGGTAAAGGATACTGGTATTGGTATTGCCGAAGAGAATAAGGATAAAATATTTGATAGATTCTTTACAGTAGATAAATCACATAACAAGGCTACATCAGGATTTGGATTAGGTCTTGCGGTAGTAAAAAAGATTTGTGCTCAAGCCAATTGGAAAATAGAGGTAGAGTCAACTCTTGGTGAGGGCTCATTGTTTAGAATTATATTTAAGTAAAAGAAAAGACCCAAACGGGTCTTTTTTAGTATTCTGTAATTGTTTCCTTTAATGATTTAATAAACTCCTCACTTGGATCAATATAGATGGTATGCTGATTTGTAAATGTTACAAAGCAGGCTCTCTTACCAGGAATCTTTTTGATATATCTTACAAGTGTGTAATCAACTGGTACAGATGATGATGTCTTATATGTTGAATAGAATGAGGCTATCATAGCACATGATCTTATATCATATTCACTAAGCTCTCCATCCTTAGATATTACAACATGTGATCCTGGAGCATCCTTTATATGGAACCAGGTATCATTATATTTTGCTATCTTATGGGTAACAATTTCATTTTGAATGTTATTCTTACCAACATAAACCTTAGCTCCATCCTCTAGGATATAGGTTAAAATCTTTGTTTTAACCTTTTTCTTTTTCTTGGTATCAACTTTCTTAATATATTTGTTTTCAACAAGCTCAGCTTCAATTTCAAGAATATCAGATACAGTAGCATTTTCTATTTGAGATTGAATAATCTTAAAATACTTTATTTCATCTCTTGCGATTTCTATTTGCTCATTTATATGGGCAATCGCATTCTTAGCCTTTTGATATTTTTTATAGTAAAGCTTTGAATTATCAATTATACTATATCTTACATCAAGAGGAATTGTAATATTCTCATTAGTGTAGTAGTTTAAAACCTCTACCTCACTAGATTTATCCTTCATGTATGAAATAGATAGAAGAAGCTCACCATAAAGCTTATAGGTATCAGCCCTCTTTGAATCATCTAAGTCCTTATTAAGGTTAGCTATTTTTTCATCAAGACGTTTTATTTTATTTTTAATTGTTTGAGCAAGATTTGATGATTTTTCCTTAACTCTTTCCTTTAAGGCCTTATCATAATAAATATCATCAAGAAGGGATGATATATCAGGATATTCCTTAATTTTTTCATATCCTATATTTGTATAATAGAAATCTCTTTTACCATTATCTATAAATGTGTATGGTGTGTATTTATCATTAATTAGCAAATACATTGTATTTGAAGGATTCTTTTGATTCATAATATATGATGCCGTTTTAAATGATAATCCATTAAATCTTTGCTGTAGGGCTTTTGCATCAAGAATACTGTTGAACTCCTCAAATAGCATATCCTCAGTATAGGTAGTTGGGTCATGCTTTTCCTTATTTAAGAATGGTTCATATAAAGCGTTAGGGAAGATAGTTCTTTTAGATTCTATTGAGTTTTCCTTTTTATATGCATCAAGGATTACGTTATTCTTTAAAAGAATTAAATTAGAATCCTTACCCATTAGCTCAAGAATTAGAGATTTATATTCCATATCTCCAATTTCATTTAGTCCTTTAACCTGTATCTCAAGAATTCTATCACACATAATAGTTTTAATTTGCTGTATGATACCACCCTCAAGATATTTACGAAGAAGCATTGTGAATGCTTTGGGTACCTGAGGGTATTCATATTTCTTTTCTGTTAAGTGAAATCTATAGTACTGGCTTGATGCAGAAAGTAGTAGGTTATAATTTTTAAAGTTAGCTCTTATCTGAAGAATATAGTCTGATTCAGATATTTCTAGGACCTTAGAAATTTTACCACCGACAAGAATTTCTGTTTCTTGTGCAAGCTTATGTAATAATAGTCCATCTAGTGGCATAAATATCACCTCATGTATTTTATTATAACAATATTTTTGTTATAATTAAAGAGAAATTAGAGGTGATATATATGATAGATGTTATAAGTGTAGATAATATATCATTAAGACTTTTAGATGATAGAAATCATAAGGGATTTTTAAAGATTTTTTCTAATAAGCCAATATTAAAGAATATCAATTGTGATTTCATTAATGTAGATATGAAATGTACATCATTAAAGGATGTTAAAAGGCTATATAATGACCTTAAGAGGATTAAATATTATTATGGATATATGATTTATGTATCAGGTCATATTGTAGGATATCTTGATGGAATTATTGAAAACTCTAAGGCATACCTTAGAATGAATATTCTTCCAAATAGTATTACCCATAATCTTTTATCTACAATATTTGAGGCTTTATACAATAATTTATTTACAGCACTAAATGTAGAGCTTGTTTATTTAAGATATCATAAGATATTTGGTGATGTTATTAAGAAGTATCCATTTATTCTTGTAAGAGAAAAGCTTTTTGGAAGAGAGGATTACTTTGTTTTAAAAAGAGATCTTGTTAAAAGATTATTTGCAATAGATGACCTATATACTGCAGAGTATGCAGAATCTAAGAAGGTAGCCTGTGGTACACTATATGAGGATAGTCTAAATCCTCTTAAGTATGCGACTACATATCTTTCCTTGAATAAGCATTATACAAAGGATGATATTAAATGGTATTATGATGATGCGATTAAGAATAAAAGAGGATTTGTACAATATAATGTAATGGGTCCAATTAAGGATTCTATGTTTAGCTTTATTGATGGATATGAGGATGAAAGATGCTTATACTATGTATCAGATTCTAAGGTTTTAGATAATATTCATATTAAGGCCTCTGACTATAGGGTAGAAGAGATTACACCAAGGCTTGCGGATGATTTTTTAAGAGTAATATATGTTGAAAGTAAGAGATTTGGTGAAGGATATGCCAAGGCTAATGCTAAAAGGTTATATGATGTAATATTAAATCCAGAGTGTAGGATTAAGTATTACTTTATCTATAAGGATAATATTCCTTTTGGATATATTAGTGCTTATCTTGATGGAGATATTTTAAAGCTTGAGGATTTCATTATTTCTAAAAACTTTAGAGGTAAGGGATATGGTATGGCATTGCTTAAGGAGGCGGCCCTAAAGCATAAATCAAAGCTTATTTATGTAGTAACCTTAGCAGAGGATGATGCTAAAGACATTTACAATCATATGGGATTTAAATGCGTTGGTGAATGCCATATGGTTCGAAAGATATTTTAATTTTAAATAAGGTATGTTATAATTATTTTAAAGAACGGGGGCTTTATTTATGGCTATGATTTTGGACGATTATTTAATGAATGAGGAAATATCAGAGGATGATGTATTAGATTTAGTTGAGTCAAAGATTCCAAATCTATACTTTTTAGCACCTATGCTAAATATGCAAAGTGCTCAATTCGATGATAGAAAGTACTATGATCTTTTTTCAAAGGTATTAATTCTTCGTGGAGAGGAAAGATTATCAGATGTTTATAATCTTTTATTCTTCTGGCTTAAGGATTTTAACTGGCCAGGAGCGCTTCAAATGAGAGAGTTTATTATCCATACTGAGCGTAAGAAGTTTATGCATGGTATTTATGGAGCAATTATTCTAGCTCATGATGATGGAGACGATGAATGGCTTGGAAATCTATTATCTACACTTGCAGAGCGTGATAACGGTTCAATTGGCGATATGTGTGAGTACATGGTAGATGAAGAGGAGTACGAGAATAACTATAGTACCTTATTGGATTTAATTGAAAAATCTTCAGATATTGACGAATTTGATGAGGAGAATGAGGAAGAGGAGTAGTATAACTACTCTTTTTTTTATCTTATATTGAATAAACTTCTAGTTTTTGGTAAAATGAAAAGGTATTGAAAAGGATTTGGTGACTATGAAACTAGGATTATTTGGATATGGAACTATCGGTAGAGGAGTTTATACTCTAGTTGATAATTTAAAGGAAAAGTATAATTTAGAGCTTAAGAGGGTATTTGATCTTCCTAATAAGAAGGAGATTTTAGGGGATAAGCTTGTTACAGATATTAATGACATTATTAATGATGATGAAATTGAAACTGTAGTTGAGGCACTTGGAGGACATGATCTTCCATACCAGGTTATTAGTGGTGCCTTAAATAAGGGAAAGAATGTTATTACTTCTAATAAGGAGGTAGTATCAGCTCACCTTGAGGAGTTCTTATCAACTGCTCATAAGAATAATTGCTCATTCTTATTTGAGGCTTCAGTTGGAGGAGGAATTCCAATTATCCGTTCATTAATCGATAATTCAAAGATTAACGAGATTAATGATATCTTTGGTATCCTTAACGGAACTACAAACTATATTTTAACTAAGATGAGTGATGAGAATCTATCATTTGAGGATGCACTTGCATTAGCAAAGAAGAATGGATTTGCAGAGGCTAATCCAACAGCAGACCTTGAGGGACTTGATGGAGTAAGAAAGATTAACATTCTATCATCACTTGCATTCCAAGGAAATATTTCTAATGATGATATTTACCACTATGGAATTACAGGAGTAAATAAGGCTATCCTTGATGACATTAAGGCAAGAGGATATGTATTAAAGTTTGTTGCATCATCTCACAGGGATGGAAATGATGTAACTATCCGTGTTGAACCAACTATGGTTCCACAAGGACATCCACTATCAGCTGTAAAGAATGAGTTCAACTCAATTATGTTTACAGGTTCAACTAACGATGATCTATCATTCTATGGTAAGGGAGCAGGATCAATTCCTACTGCATCAGCAATTATTGCTGACCTTGTAGCTATCGTTGAGGGTAGAGGATATATTGAATATTCAAATAAGAATAAGCTAAACGTTAACACTAAGAAGGTTAATACTGGTAACTATTATATAGTTCACCAAACTAACGATGCTGAAATCGTAAGTGATGTTTCAAATGAATCACTTGAGGCAGCTAAGTTCTACGCTAGAGTTTTATAATTTATGACTAGACTTAAATGGAATTTTGCAATAGCTCTTGTATTTGTAGTACTAAACCTAGTACTAATACCTATAGCTATTGCAGTAGACCATGATAGTGTTAAGTTTTATTTATCCTTAGGTTTATGCATACTGATTTCATTTTTACTTCCAGTTGTGCAATTAATACTAAAGAAAAATTGGCCTGTGCTGCTTGAAGTAATTATCTGTACTCAAGCATATCTAGGCCTTTCTATTTCTAGTGCATTTAATATGTATGACTACTGGTATAATTGGGATATGGTGCTACATGGAGCTATGGGAGTAGAGGCTTTAATATTTGGATATTATTTATTACTTTTATTTGGAGGAAGAAATCTTCCGTTTTATGCAAAGGCAGTATTTTTAATAATATTTGTATTTGGAATAGCTGCTATTTGGGAAATGATGGAATTTATTGCAGGTAAGATTATGAATGAGGATTATCAAAAGGTATTTGATCCTCGTGAGCCAGATGGTGTTAATGATACTATGATGGATATCATCATAGCCTTTGTTACAGCATCTGCTACAATCTTAGTGTTTGCAATAGATAATATATTTAAGGGACGTCTATTAAAGATAGTAGATAAATCTCTTATAGATGAAAAGATTGAGGAGAAGGAAAATGTATAATAATATTATTGTAGTAGCTTATATAGCTTGGTTAGCTTTAGCTTCCCTTTGTGCCTTCTATCTTTATTGTAAGGATAAGAAGATGGCTCAAAAGAATAGCGGACCTAATAGAATTAAGGAGAAGACATTATTATCAATTGCTTGTATGGGAGGAGCTATAGGTTCACTTCTTGGACGTGTAGTAGCACATCATAAGACTGATAAGGTTTATTTCTCATTTATAATTAATATTTCACTAATAGTTCAAATAGCAGGATTCATCGTGCTATTACTATTAGCATTATAGGAGGTTTATTATGGCAAAGACAGCATTAGAGCGTTCACATTCTAAATCCTCAAACTTTAAGCTAACATTAATTTGCTTCTTCCTAAGCCTTGCAGTAGTAGTGCTTTGGGTTGGAATAGGATTAATTACAAAGGAAAAGGAAGCAGGACTTACTCTTACAGCAGTAGGAGGAGTATTTACTCTTCTTAATTTATTCCTAGTAGCTAGGTTTACAAGATAAGGGCATATAAAATATGCCTTTTATTTTTAAGGATAATATATTATAATTAGGTGGGTTGATAATTATGATTATGAATGGAATTATTTATGATATAGATCTTAATATAAGAACATTCTCACTTGAGATAGGACATAATCTCAAGTATTTTTATGTTACAAACAGCCTAATGAAGAAGTTTAGAAAGTATTTATACCCAGGTACTATGGTTTCATTTGTGTATAATCCAGAGCCTCAAGTTAAATATAGAAGAACTATTTATCAGGTTGCCTATTTTAAAGAGATTACAACTCCCACAAAGCAAGGTCCTGTTAGACATTATTCAAAGGATTCAATTTCACTAGAGCTTAGGGATTTTGTAAATAGCCTTGATAATTTAATGTTTATAGACCTTGAAATGTCTATGCCTGGATATAATGATTCAAAGGATTTTTTAATAGAGCTTATTCAAGCCTCATATATCATAACTGATAAAGGCTTTAAAACCTTAACTCAGCATGATTTCCATATCCTACCTACAGTTAATAAATATTTATCTGATAGATGTGAGGAGTTTTTAAATATAACCTATGATGAGCTTAAGTTTAAGGGCGTTCATTATAAGCAGTTTTATAATCAATTTAAAGAGGATCTTTTAAAATATAATCCAACTATTATAATATTTGGAAAGAATGATAGGCTATTCCTTGAAAAGTCATATAAAACAAATAGGTTTGATTCATTACAAAATATATCAAGATTTGTTAATATATCACAGCTTTTGAAGAACTATTATGAGCTTACTCAGGATCCAGGATTATTTAAGTCCTATGAGATTATGTATAATGAGGATCTTCCAAAGCAGAAGCATGATGCTTATGAGGATGCATATTATACATATCTTGTATTTAAGAAGTTTAAAGAAGAATTAAATAAATAAAATACTAAAGGGGTTTAGTATGGAAAAGTTTCAATTATTAAATGTTAACAAAATATATAATGTAGGTGCTCCTAGTGAATATCATGCATTAAAGGATGTAAATCTAGAGCTTGATAACTCTGGGCTTACATTAATCCTTGGAGAAAGTGGTAGTGGTAAGACTACCCTTTTAAATGTTATTGCAGGTCTTCTAGGTATTACATCAGGAGAAATAAAGGCTCCATTTAAGGATTCATATGCTTCATTTGTATTTCAGGATGCTCAGTTACTGGATGATTTTACTATTTTAGATAATTTAAAATATGTAGTTAAAATGGCTGGCGTAGAGGATAAGTCAGAAGAACTATTAGAAAAGTTTAATCTTCTAAAGTATAAGGATCACAAGGCTAATGAGCTCAGTGGTGGACAAAAGGAAAGATTATCCATTATAAGAGCCCTATTACTTGATAAGCCCATCCTTTTATGTGATGAGCCAACTGGGAATCTTGATTCTAAAAATTCAAAGGATATTAGAAATATTTTAAAAGAAGAATCCAAGGATAGGCTTGTTATAGTAGTATCTCATGATAAGGAACTATTCAGTGAGGTTGCTGATAGAATTATTACTATTGAAGATGGAGTAGTAGTAAATGATGAGTCTATAAGCAGGAACAGCATTGATAAGGATTTTTATGCTAATAATTCTAATCTTTCTTTAAAAAATGCATCTAGATTTTCTTTACAAAATATTAAGAAATCTCCTATAAGATATTGTCTTACAATATTATCGTTAATAATTTCTTTATTAATAATTATAGTAGGGCTAAATGTATTTTTAGTAGATGAGTCAACATCAAGAAAGAATATTTATGATGATTATAACCTTTCATATATAAGTATTATGAATGGTACAAAGGGTCAATATATTGAATATGATGGTGTTTCATATGAAGAGTATTTGAGTGTAAAAGAAGACTATGATGATGTAATGCTTTGTGTTGATGATTCAATATATGGAGTATTTAACGGAACTATTTTTAATAACCTATATTTAACTGATTCAACTAAATTAGATATTTTATATGGAAATAATATGGTTAGTGAAAATGAGGCCATCATTTCTGATGTTATGGCATTTGAAATGGCTAAACATTATAATGTTGAAATTAAAGAATTAATTAATTTTGTTTCTAATGAATCTTACAATATAAAAATAGTAGGAATATATGATACAGATTTTAATGAAAATGCTCTAGATTTTCAAAATGGCATTGTAGATGGTAATGTTATTAGAACAATTTATGTTACTAGCGATACATATAAAAATATGCTTAAATGCGATGACTATTTATCTTTAAAGCTCTTCTATGAAGAAGAATATAAGACTTTAGTTATCGGTGTAAAAAATACATTAACTGGAATGAATGTAGAAATTTCAAATAATATTTCTCTTGATAATAATACGCTAAGGTATCTTAATTCAAGATATCTTCAAACAGCGCATGATGGATATTATACACCTGAAGAGAGTGATTTTTCAGAATTAGAGTTGAGTTCTATTTCATATATAGATGAAAATGTTATGTATATATCACCTGAACTATTTGATAAGCTGTATGAAGAAGTTTTTGCTTATTCAAATGGTAAGGTAGCCCTACTTTTTGATCATTATGATTTATCATTAATAAAATATTTTGAAAATAATGGATATCTGTTTGCGACAGATATTGATGCTTCAATTTATTATGTCATAAATATTCAGACTAAAATAGCTATTGTTGAGCTTATTATAGGATTCCTATTACTTGCAGTAACGGCAATTCTTATTATTAATTATGTTTTTAATAATTATTTAAAGAATAGAAGAGAAATTGGAATACTATCATCTATCTGGATACCTAAGAAGCAGATGTGGAAACTATTCTTTTTAGATCTTGTTATTCTAATAGCTGTAGCAATTACTTGCTCTACATTTATATCATACTTTGTAGTAGGTATTCAAAATGAGGTTATAAATGATAGTGAGTACTTTGTTGATTATCTTTATTATCAGGCCACACCAGCATTTATTATTTTATTAATAATGGGATTAATATCAACTTTAACATTATTTTTAGTTAATAGAAAGATATGTAAGAAGGATATAGTAGATTTAATTTACGAGCGTTAAAAAAAGGAGATTTAAAATCTCCTTTTATTTTTAAGCCTTAACTAGCATAAATATTGGAACTACTATAGGCTTTCTATCAGTCTTAGACTTGATAAAGATTTGTAGATCCTTTGCAATTTCATTTTTAAGTGTAGGTGTAAGCTTTGCACCCTTCTTAAGCTTTTCTGCTAAATCCTGCTTAGTGAAGTCAATAAATGATTTAGTTAATGCTTCACTATCCTTCATATAGATGAATCCACGAGATACTACCTGTGGCTCTACCATAGGCTCTAGTGTTTTTTCATTTAATGTAAATATTACACTGAATAATCCATCATCAGATAAGGCTCTACGCTCTTGGATTAATGAATTATCTACATCTCCAATACGTGTACCATCAATATATATTTCACCAGCAGGTACCTTACCATAGGCAACTCTCATTGATTTATCAGTTAAGCATAATACATCTCCACATTCAAGGATTACATTGTTTTCAGGCTTTACTCCACATTCAATTGCAAGCTCTGTATGAACCTTCTGCATTCTATACTCTCCATGAACTGGAACGAAGTATTTAGGATGTACAAGGTTTTGCATAAGACGTAGGTCACCTTGGTTAGCATGTCCTGATGCGTGTGTATCATTAAGTGGTGAGTTTGTAATTACATTACATCCATTTTTAAATAGCTGATTAATAGTCTTATTAACTCCCTCTTGGTTTCCAGGAATTGGAGAAGAAGAGAAGATAATAGTATCACCAGGAATTAGCTTAATTGTTCTATGTGAACCATTAGCAATTCTTGATAATGCAGCTAAAGGCTCTCCTTGAGAACCAGTAACTAGTAATGTAACCTCGTTTAATGGAATACCATTAAGCTCAGATGCATCAACAAGTGTTCCCTGCTTAGCCTTTATATAACCAATCTTTTGTCCAACCTCAATGGTTTTCTCCATTGAGCGACCAAATACACAAACCTTACGGTTATTTTCCTCTGATGCGGCAATTATTTGCTGAACACGATACATATTAGATGCGAATGTCGCAACTATGATACGTGTATCAATATGTGCAAATAAATCTCTTAGTGATTGCTCTACTACTGATTCAGACTTACAGAATCCCTCAACAGTTGCGTTAGTAGAATCAGCAAGCATACAAAGACATCCATCACGTCCTAATGCTGCAAGCTTATCAAACTCTGCTCCAGGTCCTACTGGAGTGAAGTCAAACTTGAAATCTCCTGTATGGAAGATGTTTCCATATTTGGTATGGAATACAAATCCATATGAATCTGGAATTGAGTGATTTAATCTGATAGTAGAAATAGAGCAGTTAATAAACTTAAATACACTATTTTCATTAAACTCAATAATTTCTGGTATCTTAATATCCTTGTAATCTCCAAGCTTATTAAGAATTAGGTCAATTGCAACTCCGGCAGCGTAGATCTTTGGTATTTTAACCTGCATTAAAAGGAATGGAATTCCTCCAATATGATCCTCGTGTCCGTGAGTAATAAAAAGACCCACAATTTTTTCTTGATTGTTTTTTAAATAAGTAAAGTCAGGAATAACATAATCAACACCTAGTAAATGCTCATCTGGGAAAAGGATTCCAGCGTCGACTACAAATAATTGGTCATGAATGTCAAAGACATAACAGTTCATACCAATCTTTCCTAGACCTCCTAAAGCGTAAAAACCAATTTCGTCTTTACCCTTGATTCTAGAACTAGCCATTTTTTCCTCCTGTTATATTATATTTAATTTATATAAAAAAGTTTATATAATTCATATCCTTAAAAATTATACTACATAATAAATAAAAATGCTATAAAAAAATATTTAATTGTGATATACTAACAAAGAAGTTTTTTAAAGAAAAATGGAGATATAAAATATGAAAGCTAGTCAAATGCTAATTAATACATTAAGAGAAGCACCTAATGAGGCTAAGATTGATTCACATATTCTATTACTACGTAGTGGAATGCTTAGAAACATGGTTTCTGGAATCTATAATTATATGCCACTAGGACTTCGTACATTAAAGAAAATAGAAGATATTATCAAGGATGAGATGGATAAGTCTGGAGCACAGGAAATCCTATGCTCAGCTATTCAACCAAAGGAGCTTTGGGTTGAGTCTGGAAGATGGGCTAAGTATGGTCCAGAGCTAATGAGACTTAAGGATCGTCATGACCGTGAGTTCTGTCTAGGACCTACTCATGAGGAGGTATTTACTGATATCGTTAGAAATACAGTTAAGTCACCTAAGCAGCTTCCTATTACACTATATCAAATTCAAACTAAGTATCGTGATGAGTTTAGACCAAGATTTGGTTTAATTCGTTCAAGAGAGTTCATTATGAAGGATGCATACTCATTTGATAAGGATGAGGAGGGTCTTGAGAAGAATTATAAGCTAATGTATGATACATACACTAATATTTTCACAAGATTACACCTACATTTCCAACCAGTTTTAGCTGATACAGGAAATATTGGTGGAAATGGTTCACACCAATTTATGGCTCTATCTGATATTGGAGAGTCTACAATCATTTATAATGATGAATCAGGATATGCAGCTGACCAAGAGAAGGCTACATCAATGCTTGATGGATATAAGGGAATGAAGGAGGCTCCAATTGCTAAGGTTTCAACACCTAATGTTAGAACTATTGAGGAGCTTGTCTCATTCTTAAATGAGCCTAGCAAGAATATGGCTAAGACTATGGTTTACCATGATTTCATGAATGAGAAGTTCATTCTTGCAATGGTTCGTGCTGATAAAGAGGTTAACCTAATTAAGCTTGTTAATGAGAGTGGTTCAAATGAGAACTATCTAAAGCTTGCAACTGATGAGGAAATTGATAGCCTAGGTCTTGTAAGAGGATTTATTGGTCCAGTAGGAATTGATACTAAGTTCGACATTTATGTAGATGAGGAGCTTAAGGATATGGATGGATTCCTTTGTGGAGCAAATGAGGCAGATTATCACCTATCTAATGTTAAGTATGGTCGTGACTTTAATGGTAAGGTTTGTGATTTAAGACTTGTATGTGAGGGAGATTTAGATCCTATCTCTGGTAAGCCTTTAAAGCAAGCTCGTGGAATTGAGGTTGGACAAATATTCAAGCTTCAAACTAAGTATAGTGAGGCTATGAAGTGTACTTATGTAGATGAGGATGGAAAGAATAAGCCAATGGTAATGGGATGCTATGGAATTGGAGTAACACGTTCACTTCAATCTATCGTTGAGCAATATCATGATGAGGCTGGTATTAAGTGGCCTATAAATGTAGCTCCATACCACTGTGCAGTTGTACCTGTTAAGTATGAGCTTGATGATCAAAAGGATTTATCTGATAAGATTTATGAGACTCTTAAGAAGAATGGTGTAGAGGTAATTCTTGATGACCGTAAGGGTGGTCTTGGAATGAAGCTTAAGGATTGGGAGCTTATTGGTCTTCCATATGACATCATTGTTGGTAAGAGAGCAATAGAGGGTATCGTAGAGATTGTTGATAGACAAACTCTAGAGAAGTCTGAGGTAGCCTATGAGGATGCAATCAAGACTGTAGTAGATGCAGTTAAGAATATGTAACATATAAAAATGCTTCGTTTTAGGACGAAGCTTTTTTAATAATTTGTGCTGATTGCATAATAAATACAGGTGTTTTTCTACAAGGGATACAATTTGCGTATTAAATACAGGTGTTTTTGTATGGCATACACAATAAAATGATTGATTTTGAGGAAATTACAAAATGATTTTTATTTTCTAATAAGGTTGACAACGCCTCATAAAAGGGGTAAAAATAGAGCATATTTTGATAAAAGAAGTGGAGATTTTAAATATGTCAAGAGTATATAATTTTAGTGCAGGTCCAGCCGTTCTACCTGAAGAAGTTTTAAAAGAGGCACAAGCTGATTTATTAGATTACAAGGGATGTGGAATGTCAGTTATGGAGATGTCTCACAGATCTAAGATGTTCGATGAGATCATCAAGGAGGCTGAGGCTGATCTAAGAAAGCTAATGAATATTCCAGATAATTATAAGGTATTATTCCTTCAAGGAGGAGGAAGCCAACAATTCGCTATGGTTCCAATGAACCTAATGAAGAATAAGAAGGCTGATTATATCATTACTGGTCAATGGGCTAAGAAGGCTTATCAAGAGGCTCAAATCTATGGTGATGCTCAAGCTGTAGCTTCATCAGCAGATAAGACTTTCTCATATATTCCAAATTGTGCTGATCTACCTATCCGTGAGGATGCTGATTATGTTTATATTTGTGAGAACAATACTATTTATGGTACAAAGTTCGCAAAGCTTCCTAATACTAAGGGAAAGGTATTAGTAGCTGACCAATCATCAATGTTCTTATCAGAGCCAGTTGATGTTACAAAGTATGGATTAATTTTTGCAGGAGTACAAAAGAATGTAGGACCTGCTGGAATGGTTGTTGCTATCGTTCGTGAGGATTTAATTACTGAGGATACACTTCCAGGAACTCCAACAATGTTAAAGTATAAGACTCATGCTGATGCAGATTCACTATACAATACTCCAAACTGCTGGTGTATTTATATTTGTGGACTTGTATTCAAGTATCTATTAAAGAATGGTGGTCTTGAGGGAGCTAAGGCTCGTAACGAGGAGAAGGCTGCAGTTCTTTATAACTACTTAGATAATTCTAAGCTATTCAAGGGAACTGTTGAGAAGGGATCTCGTTCTCTAATGAACGTACCATTCATTGTAAACCCAGATGTAGTTACTGATCCAGAGGAGAAGGCTGCACTTGAGGCTAAGTTTGTTAAGGAGAGTAAGGCAGCTGGTCTTGAAAATCTTAAGGGACATAGAACTGTTGGAGGAATGCGTGCTTCAATTTATAACGCAATGCCAAAGGCTGGAGTTGAGGCTCTAGTAGAGTTTATGAAGAAATTTGAGGCTGAAAACCTTAAGTAGGCTTAAATCAATAAAAAGGAGAAAATAAAATGACAAATATTAATTGCTTAAATGCTATTTCTAAGGTAGGTCTTGCAGTACTTACTGATGAGTATAAGATTGTTGAAGACTTCAATGAGGCTGATGCTGTATTAGTACGTAGCCAAGACATGAAGGAAATGGATTTAGGAGATAGACTTGTAGCTATCGCAAGAGCTGGAGCAGGAGTTAATAATATCCCTCTAGATAAGTGTGCTGACAAGGGAATCGTTGTATTTAATACACCAGGAGCTAATGCTAATGCTGTTAAGGAGCTTGTTGTTGCAGGATTATTACTTGCAGCTCGTGACATCGTTGGTGGAGTTAACTGGGTAAATGAGAATAGAGAGGACCCAGCTATCGCTAAGACTCGTGAGAAGGCTAAGAAGGCTTTCGCAGGATATGAAATCTTAGGAAAGAAGCTTGGAGTTATCGGACTTGGAGCTATCGGAGTTAAGATTGCAAATGCTGCAGTAGCTCTAGGAATGGATGTTTATGGATGCGATCCATACCTATCTGTTCAAAATGCCTTAAACCTAGATTCTAAGGTAAATATCGTTAAGACTAACGAAGAGATTTATAAGAATTGTGATTATATCACAGTACATGTACCATTACTTGATTCAACTAAGGAAATGATCAATAAGAATACAATCGCTATGATGAAGGATGGAGTTGTATTACTTAACTTTGCTCGTGACCTACTTGCAAATGAGGCTGATGTATTAGAGGCTTTAGATAATGGTAAGGTTAGATGTTATGTTACTGATTTCGCAAATGAAATCACAGCAGGACATAAGGGAGTAATTGGAATGCCACACTTAGGAGCATCTACAGAGGAAGCTGAAGACAACTGTGCAAAGATGGCCGCTCTTGAGATTATGGATTATGTGGAGAATGGAAATATTAAGAACTCAGTAAACTACCCTGCAGTAGATGCTGGTGTATGTGCTGATAAGGCTCGTATTACAATCTGCCACAAGAATGTACCTAACATGGTTGCTCAATTTACAACTGTATTAGGAGAGGATAATGTAAATATCTCTAACATGGTTAATAAGAGCCGTGGAGATTATGCTTATACAATTCTTGATGTTGATAAGGCTTCAGCTGAGACAGCTAAGAAGCTTCAAGCAATTGAGAATGTATTCAAGGCAAGAGTTATCACTAAGTAAAATTAAATATTAAGGAGAATAATTCAATGATTAAAATTGGTATGCCACAGCTTTATGAATACGATACAATCGAAGATAACCTAAAGCTTGCAAAGAAGCTTGGTCTAGATTTTATAGAGCTTAATTTAAATTTTGGTTATTGTAGAAAAGAAATGGAAGCCAAGACTGTCTCTGATCTACTAAAAAAATATGATATAGAGGCAACCCTTCATTTCTACGATGAGGCTGATATGGGTTCATATCAAGAGGTTGTTGATGCATATCTAGTTCACCTAGAGCGCTACGCTGCCCTAGGAGAGGGATACATCCATCAAATAAATATGCATTTAATTCCAGGACCAGTTGTAACTATCTCTGGAGTTAAGAACTATATTTATGAGAAGGAATATGATGAGTACATTACTCGTCTTGTAGCAAATTTCAAGAAGGCAGAGGCTATTTGTAACAAGCACCATATTAATATGGTAATTGAAAATACAGATAACATTCCTGCATATACTACAAGAACATATCATGACCTATTAAAGAACAACTTTAGATTCTGCTATGATATCGGACATGATCACCTATCATATGATATCGTATGGAATCTATTACAAGACATCACTCTACCATTCGATGAGTTCCATGTGCATGATGCACGTGATAGAAAGAAGTGCCACCTAGCACTTGGAGAAGGAACTCTTGATGTAGCTAAGTTCAAGAGACTTGCTGAAAAGAATAACGCTTATGTTGTTCTTGAGGTTAAGAAGAGTGACGATTTAGATGTCTCTGTTCCAAAGTTTAAAGAAATGTAAAAGAAATTAAGACGCTGCGGCGTCTTTTTTTCTTTGAATAATAAATAAAATGTGATACAATAGGTCAAGGTGATAGATATGGCAGAGGATAGAAGATATCATAATAGATTTAGAGATAAAAGAAATAATAAGCCTGTAATGTATAAGGATAATAAAAAAGTAAATACAACTCAAAATACACCAGCAGATCCTAATGCACCTGAAAGACTTCAAAAGTTTATGGCAGAATGCGGAGTTGCATCTCGTCGTAAGTGTGAGGAGCTTATTCTTGAGGGTAAGGTTAGAGTTAATGGAGAGATTGTTCGTGAGCTTGGTACTAAGGTTTCAAAGAAGGACCAGGTTGTTGTAAATGGACATCCTTTAGTTAAGGAAGAAAAGGTTTATTATGCATTATATAAGCCAGTTGGATATTTAACTGCTGTATCAGATGATAGAGATCGTAAGACTATAATGGATTTAATCCTTCCACAGGATTTAAAGAAGCAACGTATTTTTCACGTTGGACGTCTTGATTATGATACATCTGGACTTTTACTTTTAACAAATGATGGAGAGCTTGCCAATAGACTTTTAAAGTCAGATAATTTTGTATCTAAAACATATGTTGCACGTATAAAGGGTATTTTTAATATCGCAGCTCTTGAAAAGCTTACTCGTGGAGTTATTATTGAGGGTGTTAAGACTAAAAGAGCAAAGGTTGATTTAATCTCTACTGATAAGACTAATAACTCATCTCTTGTACGTATTACTATTACTGAGGGACGTAATAGACAAATTCGTAAGATGTTTGAGGCAGTAGGCTATGAGGTTAAGCATTTAAAGAGAGAGGAATTCGCAGGAATCACTCTTGAGGGACTGGTAGAGGGATCTTATAGACCTCTTACAATTCATGAAATTAAGGTATTATATGGTATAAAATAGGAGTGGGCCTATAGGCCCATTTTCTTTTGTTATCGTTGTAATTTTACTATTATTATGGTATAATTTTAAAATGTAGTAAGGTTTGGTGAAATTATGAGTAATTTTCAAGTAGCCATAGATGGACCTGCAGGTAGTGGAAAGTCTTCAATTTCAGATTTAGTAGCTGAAAAGCTAGACTTTACACACATTGATACGGGAGCAATGTATCGTGCGGTGTGTCTTGAAGCATTAAACAGAGGAATTAATTTAGAAAACGAGGCAGAGTATACATTTCTTAAGGATATTTCAGTAGAAAATATTAAGAAGCATACCTATCTTAATGGTGTTGATGTTTCTAAGGAAATTAGAACACCTAAGGTATCAGCTAATGTTTCAACTGTTTCAAAGATGAAATCAGTAAGAGATAAGATGGTTGATTTCCAAAGAGCCTCAGCATCTAAGGGTCTTGTTTTAATGGACGGACGTGATATTGGTACAGTAGTACTAAAGGATGCAGATGTTAAAATCTTCCTTACAGCTTCAGTTGAATGTAGAGCTTTAAGAAGATATAAGGAATTAATTCAAAATGGTGAGGAGGCTTCTTTAGAGGAAATAAAGAAGGCTATCGCTGAAAGAGATTATAAGGATTCTCATAGAGAAATATCACCTCTTAAAAAGGCAGATGATGCCATTGAGGTTGATACAACTAAAATGACTATAGAAGAGGTTTGCAATAAAATAATTAGCATTATCTCTGAAAGGATGAATAGCAATGGAAAATTTTGAGGAATTATTTAACGAGTCAGTTAAGGATTTAAAGGTAGGAGATAAGGTAGTTGGTACTGTAGTATCATTCTTAGATGATAAGACAGCAGCAATCTCTATCCCAGGTGCCTTTACAGAGGGTATTATCCATCTTGATCACTATGCTCTAAATACAGATGGTAAGAAGTTCTCTGATATTTTAAAGGTAGGAGACGAGGTAGAGGCAACAGTTGCTAAGCTATCACAGGATGAGCATAACTATATCCTACTTTCTCGTCTAGACGATGCAAAGAAGGCTGCAGCATCAGAGTTCGCTAAGGACAATGAGGGTAAGCCATTTACTGTAAAGGTTACAGGAAAGGTTAACAAGGGATATTTAGCACAGGCTAAGGGTGTTAAGTTCTTTATTCCTGAGCGTGATGCAGAGACTGAGCTTAAGAAGGGTGACACTGTAAAGGTTATTCTTGTTAAGTTTGATGAGGAAAGAGGTTCAGGACTTGTTTCTATTAAGGCAGTAGCAAGAGCTGAGGAGGCTAAGGCTAAGGCAGAGGAATTAAGCAAGATTAATGTAGGAGATACTATTGAGGGTACAATCTCTCGTATCGAGCCATATGGAGTATTTGTTGAGTTTGGTTCATTAAGAGGTCTTGTAAGACTAAAGGAGCTAAGCCATGTTTATATTGAGAACCCAACTTCTAAGTATAATGTAGGAGATAAGGCTTCTGCTAAGGTTATTTCTTTAGAGAATGGTAAGATTGATTTATCATTCAAGGCATTAACTAAGTCTCCAATTGAGGCTTATGCAGATGCTCACAAGGTATCTGATAAGGTAGTTGGAAAGGTAGCTCAAAAGCTTCCATTTGGAGCAGTATTAGAGCTTGCTGAGAATGTTACAGGACTTCTTCATAAGTCTGAGTTCTCATGGAATCCAAATGACAACCTACTTGCTTCACTAAAGATTGGTGATGAGCTAGAGGCTGCAATTATTGCAATTGATGTAGAGAAGAATAAAATTTCTCTATCTAAGAAGGTATTAATTGATAACCCTTGGGCCAGAGTTAAGGCACAAAGAGGAGATCTAATTGATGCTAAGGTTACTGAGGTTACACCTAAGGGTCTTAAGATTGAGGCTTTAGGAGTTGATGGATTTATTTCATCAAGAGATATTAACCTTGATAACAATTCAAACAAGCTAAGTGATTATTATAACGAGGGTGATATGGTTAAGGCTATTATCACTAAGGTTGATCCTAAGGCTTGGGTATTAAATGCTTCAATTAAGCTATTCCAGGATGAGGAGGCTCGTCAAGAGTTCGAGAAGTACCAGGATGCTGAGGCAGAGAAGGATACTCCAGTTACAATTGGAGATATTCTTAAATCTAAAGAATCTAAGTAAAAAAAGGTGATATTATGCTAGGTAAGGTAGCAATCGTTGGTAGACCAAATGTAGGAAAATCAACACTATTCAACAGAATAATAGGACAAAGATTATCAATTACAGATGATATGCCAGGTGTTACCCGTGATAGAATTTATTACAAGGCTTCATGGCTTAACCGTGAGTTTATGATGATTGATACAGGTGGAATTGAGCTATCAGATCAGCCATTCCAGGTAGAGATTAAGGCTCAGGCTGAAATTGCTATGGAGGAAGCTGATGTAATAATTTTCTGTGTGGACTGTAGAAATGGTGTAACAGAAGATGATATGTATGTTGCAAAGCTTCTATATCGTTCAAAAAAGCCAGTACTTGTTGCAGTTAACAAGGTAGATGATCAAAAGTATCTAGATAACATCTATGAGTTCTATTCATTAGGACTAGGAGATCCAATTGCTATTTCTTGTAACCAAGGAATTGGAATTGGAGACCTTCTTGATAAGGTTATCGAGTGTATTGATGATAAGCCAGATGTTAATTATGACGATGCAACAACATTCTGTCTTATTGGACGTCCAAATGTAGGTAAGTCATCACTTACTAATACATTACTATCAGATGATAGAGTTATTGTATCTCCTATTGCAGGTACAACAAGAGATGCAATTGATACAAGATTTACAGCTTACGGTAAGGATTATGTAGTAATTGATACTGCAGGTCTTCGTAAGAGAGGTAAAATATATGAGAATACTGAAAAGTATTCAGTACTTCGTACAGTTGATGCTGTCGCAAGATCTTATGTAGTTCTATTACTATTAGATGCTGAAACTGGTATCATTGAACAGGATACTCACGTTGGACAAATAATAGATGAGTACAACAGACCATGTATAATAGTAGTTAATAAGTGGGATACTGTTGTAAAGGACTCAAAGACAATGGATGAATGGACTAAGGATGTTAGGGAAAAGTTTAAGTACCTAGAGTTCGCTCCAATTGTTTTCCTAAGTGCTAAGGAAAGACAAAGAGTACATACTCTATTCCCTGCAATCGATAGAGTTGCTGAGGCTTATAAGACAAGAGTTAAGACATCAGTATTAAATGACGTATTTGCTGATGCACTTGCTATGTTCCCACCATCAGAGTGGAATAATGGTAAGCCAAAGTTCTATTATATTTCACAGGTAGGCGTTGAGCCTCCTACATTTGCAATATTTGTAAATGATCCAAACTTTGTTCATTTCTCATATATGAGATATTTAGAGAATCAATTAAGAAAGAACTTTGATTTCTTTGGTACACCAATTAAGTTAGAGTTAAGAAAAAGAGACTAGGGGTTATAATTATGAAAATTGGTATTATAGGTGGAGGTTCTTGGGGAACTACACTTGCCCAAGCACTAACAGATAATAATAATGAGGTATTAATCAGAGATATTAATGCAGATTTCGTTAAGAAGATTAACGAAACTCATCTACATCCTTTCTTTGATAAGCCTATTCCAGAATCTATCAAGGCTACAACAGACCTTGATGAGATTGCAAACTACAGCGACTATTTAGTACTATGCGTACCAACTAAGTTTATGCGTGGAGTATTAAAGGAGCTATATTCTGCAACTAAGGGGCAAAAGACATTAATTAATGTATCAAAGGGTATTGAGCCTGATACTTCATACCTTGTATCACAAATCGTTGAGCAGGAGATGAAGGAGAAGGTTAAGGATTATGTAGTATTATCTGGACCATCTCATGCAGAGGAGCTAATTGATAGAAAGTTTACATGCCTTGTAAGTGCATCAAAGAATAGCGAGGCAGCTAAGAAGGTTCAATTAATCTTCTCAAATGACAAATATATTAGAGTTTATACATCAGATGATGTTGTAGGAGTTGAGACAGGTGGAGCAATTAAGAACGCAATCGCTGTAGTATCAGGAATTGCTACAGGACTAGGTCTTGGAGAAAATGCTCGTGCTGCCTTAATCACTCGTGGAATTAGAGAAACTATTAAGGTAGTTGAAATTCTTGGAGGAAAGACAGAGACTGCATATGGTCTATCTGGTATTGGAGATTTAATTGTTACTGCATCTTCAATGAACTCAAGAAACTTCCAAGCAGGACTTAGAATTGGTAAGGGTGAGGACTATGGTCATGTTCTTGAAACATCTGCTCAAACAGTAGAAGGAGTAAGAACTATTGAGGCAGCCCATACTATTGCTAAGAAATATAACACTGAGCTTCCTTTAATTGACCTTGCATATGAGGTATTATTTGAGGGAAGAGAGATCAAGGAAGCCCTATCTTCATTATTAAATAGAGATTTAAAGCAAGAAATCTAAAACAAATAGGAATCACATTGGTGATTCCTTTTTTAATACAAATGTATAATTATTATATAAATATATGAAAACGATTACAAAAAAACGTAAAAAAATTTAAAAAAACTCGGTGGTTATGGGTTTTTTCGCTTGTTTTTTAAAAAAATATACGCTATAATTTAGGTATATTAATGGAGGAGGAAAAGATTAATATGGCAAATGTTATTACAAAGACAGATTTAGTAGACAAGGTAGCAGCAGCTACAGAGATTACTAAGGCAGAGGCAACTAAGGTTGTAGCAGCAGTTCTTGATGCAATCAAGGATGAGCTAGCAGCAGGAAACGAGGTAAATATCGCTGGATTCGGTAAGTTCGTAGTTCGTGATAGAGCAGCTCGTACAGGAAAGAACCCTGCAACAGGAGAGGCTATCCAAATCCCTGCAACTAAGGCACCTGCATTCGTTGCTGGTAAGGCATTAAAGGATGCTATTAAGGCTTAATCTTTAAAGAAAATTAAAATAGGAAGGTACTTGTGTAGGACAAGTACCTTTTTATTTTCTCTAAAATATGTTATATTTTATATACGTGAGGTGAGGCAGATGAATATCGCAATCATTGGAGCTGGAGCATCAGCACTTTTTTTATCAGCATTATTAAAAAATAAATGTGACATTACAATCTTTGAGCGAAATAAAAAAATCGCCTCAAAGCTTTTAGCATCAGGTAACGGAAGATGTAATATGTTAAATATTGATGCTTGTGCAAATGACTATAATAATAAGGAATTCATGGAAAAGCTTTTTAAAAAGGTAAATACTAAGGATATCCTTGAAATATTTAATAATATGGGAATTACTACAACAATTGATTCTGAGGGTAGAGTCTACCCTATCTCTTTATCAAGTGAAACAGTTTTAAATGTTTTACTTGATAATGTAGTCGCAGATATAGAGTTTAATTATATTGTAGCTAAAATAAGTAAGGTAGGAAGTAAATATCAGATAAATGATTATAATAAGCTATTTGATTATGTAGTACTAGCCTCAGGATCAAGTGCTTCAATTGTTGAGGCTAAGCAGGATTTATGCTATAGCTATTTAAAATCACTTAATTTAAGCCTTAACAAGCTAAACCCATCTCTTGTTGGGTTTAGGGTTAAAAACTCCCTAAAGGGCCTTTCTGGAGTTAGAAGTAAGGTTCTTGCAACTCTTTATGTAGATGGAAAAATGATACATAAGGAAAGAGGAGAGGCTATATTTAAGGATGATGGTATTTCAGGAATAGTTATTATGAATATGTCATCATACTATAATAGAACAAATAAGAGGAATGCTTATATCACATTAGATATCCTAGAGGGCTTATATCCCTTTAGCCTAAAGGGAGCCTTAGCTCCTAAGATGTATTTGTATGTAACAGAAAATGGAATTGATATACATTCCTTCAGGCTTGATATTATAGATACATATGGAATAAAGGATGCCCAGGTTATAAATGGTGGAGTTGACTTAGAAAATATTACAGATACCTTTAGGTTAAAGAAGGATAAGAATATATTTTTAATGGGTGAAATGCTTGATATAGATGGAGTATGTGGTGGATATAATTTATCATTTGCCTTTATGTCTGCTTATATAGTTGGAAGTGAATTAGAAAATGAAAATAAAAATTAATCAATTTAAGGTAGCTGTATCAAAAAAGGATATTCCTCTTTCAAAGCTTATTGAAAGAAAATATCATATTTTTGAACGCTTTATAAATGATATTATTATCTCTAAGGAATCAATTGATGCAAGAGATAAGAATAACATTTTCCTAGTCTATAATTTAATAGTAGATATTGATGATTCTAAGTATGAGATGATAAAGGATAATAAGTTTATTACAATCTATGATGATAAGCCTATAACACTTGACTATCCTAGGTATAATAATGGAGATAGACCAATTATTGTAGGATTTGGTCCTGCAGGTATGTTTGCGGCCTTATATCTTTCAAGATGTGGGGCGAAGCCGATTGTTATTGAAAGAGGATCTAGGATAGAAGATAGAGTTAAGGATGTAGAGGAGTTTATTTTAAATAAAAGGCTAAACCCTAACTCAAATGTTCAATTTGGTGAGGGTGGAGCTGGAACATTTAGTGATGGTAAGCTTACAACATCCCTAAATGATCCTATGATTCGCTTTATAACTCAGGAGTTTGTATCTCATGGAGCTCCAAAAAACATCTTATATGAGGCTATGCCACATATAGGAACAGATTATTTAAGAAGTGTTGTAAAAAACATAAGGCTTGAATGTGAAAGCCTAGGAGCAGAGTTTTATTTTAATACTACATTTGATAGCTATAGCCAAAATGGAGATAGTGTTGATGTATATTTAAGCAACAAATTAAAGCTTAACACTAAGCACCTTCTTTTAGGATTTGGGCATTCAGCAAGAGATACTATAAAGATGCTTTATAAGAGTGGATGTAATATGGAGCCTAAAAGCTTTTCAATGGGTGTGCGAATTGAGCATAAAAGAGAGGATATTAACTATGCACAGTATGGTGAATGTGCCTCTGTTTTAAGCCCCGCCTATTATAAGCTTTCAACACATCTTGATAATGGAAGAGGGGTTTACACATTCTGTATGTGTCCTGGTGGAGAGCTTATGGCTTCAACGTCAGAGGAGATGAGTATTGTTACAAATGGAATGAGCTATTTTAAAAGAGATAATATTAATTCTAACTCAGGACTACTAGTATCAATTGATCCATCTGACTATTTTAAGAGCTCACCTCTTGATGGACTAGACTATCAGGAAATGTATGAGCATAAGGCCTTTATGGTAGGAAAGGATTATAGAGCCCCAGCAAATCTTGTAGGAGAGTTCCTACATGATGAGGTGGCTAAGAATATAAGAGGGGTTACTCCAACATATCCTCATGGTATAGTATTTTGCGATTTAAGGGAGTGTCTTCCAGAATATGTTGTTGACTCATTAAAGAAGGCTATTCCAATTCTTGATAGAAGGCTTCACGGATTTGCAAATCCTGATGCCATCCTTACAGGAATAGAATCACGTTCATCATCTCCAATTCGTATGATAAGAGGAGAGGATAGAATGTCTAATGTTATGTGCCTTTACCCAATAGGTGAGGGACCTGGATATGCAGGAGGTATTACGTCTGCAGCCCTTGATGGGCTTAAGACTGCAATAAGCATTGTAAAGTAAGGGGAGAGATTATTTATGTCATTTATTTCTTTAAAAAATGTGTGTAGGGAATATGAACTTAATAAGGGAAGCTTTAAGGCCTTAAATGACATTACGCTTGATATTAATCTTGGCGAGTTTTTGATGATACTTGGACCATCAGGTTGTGGTAAGTCTACACTTTTAAATATAATTGGTGGAATGGATAAGCCTACATCAGGTGAGGTTTTGATTGATGATAAGGATATAGCAAAATACACTGATAAGGAGCTTACAAAATATCGTAGAGATAGTGTGGGATTTATATTTCAAAGCTATAATCTTATAGGAAATCTTACAGTACTTGAAAATGTAATGCTATCAAATGATAAGGTAAGTGAGGATGAGGCATTAAAGGCTTTAGAAAAGCTTGGAATCCTTGATAAGAAGGATTCATTTCCAAGCTCTATGTCAGGAGGAGAAATGCAAAGGGTATCTATCGCAAGAGCTATTATAAAAAGCCCTAGGATATTACTTTGCGATGAGCCTACAGGAGCCCTTGATAGTAAGAATGGAAAAGAGGTTATGGAAATACTAAAGGAAATGAATCATAATGGTCAAACCATTATTATGGTTACCCATAACCTTGATTATAAAAAATACGCCACAAGGATTATAAGCCTTAAGGATGGTAGCCTTGATAGAGGTGATAATGTTGAAGAATCCGCTTAATAGAAGAATAGGCCGCAACATTTACAAAAATATTAAGGCCTATATTTCAATTATTATCATATCTATGATATCTGTCCTATTCTATACAGGACTTGAGGCTAATTACCACTATCTTGAAAATAGATGTAATAAGGAAATTAGTCTATCTAATCTTGCTGATAATTACATTACAGTAAATAGCTATGATAGTAATGATATGACAAATATATTAAATGATTTAATATATGATGAGGACTATAATCTTGTTTCATATTCTAATTCCTATGAGGTAGAGGATTTTGAGCAAAGATTTTATTGTGATGCCTACTATGAGGAAAGAGAAATCTTTTTAATAGCCTCATCAGCATTAAATGATATGAATGTCCCAGCAGAAATAACAGAGGGAGAATATAGTAAAACTAGTGGAGTCTTAGTATCAGAGGCTTACGCTAAAAGGCGTGAGATAGAGGTAGGAGATACAATCCCTCTTACTATAAAGGCGAGCCTTTCTGACTTTTATTCAAATGATGAGCTTGAAAGCTATTTTTCAACAAGAGTAAAGGATGGAAAGAGTGATATTTATAACGCCTCTGAGTTTGTTATAAGCTTTACTGTAACAGGCTTTATGAAGCATGCAGAGGCAGTAGGTAGGAGAGCTAATAATCCAGGCGTTATTTATATGAGTGATACATGCCTTAAGACATATTTATTAAATACTATATTTGATACCTATATTGTTGATAGTGATGATATGGCTAAGGCTCGCGCCTTAATACTTACAGCAGAAATATATAACCAGTATTTAATAAAAGGTGGAAACCTTTCTAGGATAAGGGAGTATTTTTCTTCAAAGGAGAATAATAATATGCTTCTAGCTACTCCTATGTCACAGCTTCCAACCCTTTCAATATTACTTTTAGATGTAGAAAATACTAAGGTGTTTGCCTATACCTTCCCAATCGTATTTTATATTTGTGCCATTCTTATAGTAATAGCTACTATAATGAAGGAAATAGATAATGAGATGCAAAATATAGGAATACTTAATGCCCTTGGTATTGATAGATTTAAAATTGCCCTTCATTATAGTGCTTCAACTATAACCTCGGTTCTAATAGGAGGTATTATAGGTCTTATTTTAGGACCAATTATAATACCTTTAATGATGAATCTAAAATATAATACACTTTAT
>JAILRQ010000073.1 GCA_024698125.1 Acholeplasmatales bacterium | reverse complement strand
TCCATTAGTAACACCCATAGTGTGATACTTATGTGGTAGGGCATGGTGGAAATATTGTAAACCATTATTCTTAATCTCTAAATCCTTTAAGGAAGCGAATACTACACCACTTGAACCAAGGGTAATAGATACATCCTTTGTACCAACTATTCCATTTCCAATAGCAGAGGCCGCTTGATCTCCTGCCCCTCCTACAACAAATGTTGTGGTAGCTATTCCTGTCTCAAGAGCAATTTCCTCCTTTATTGTTCCTGTAATCTCTGCAGATTCAACAATTTCAGGAAGTATTCTTCTTTCTATATCAAAATATGTAAGAATTTCATCTGAATAGCATTCATTCTTTAAATCAACCATCTGCATACCAGATGCATCACTAAACTCTGTTTTAAACTGTCCTGTAAGAACATATCTAATATAATCCTTTGGAAGCATTACCTTATCAATTTGGGCATATATTTCAGGCTCATTATTCTTAACCCATAAAAGCTTAGCTAAGGTAAAGGCTGGCATAGGATTATTACCTGTGATTTCTCTTATTCTATCACGGCCAAAGCCTTCAAGCTCTACGGCTTCTTTAGTAGTTCTATTATCACACCAGATAATAGAATTACGAAGGATATTATCCTCCTTATCTAATAAAACAAGTCCATGCATCTGACCAGATAATCCAATACCTCTAATCTCATCAGGATCAACAGATAGGGCTATATCCTTTAAAACACTAATAGCCGCATTTTTCCAATCGTTTGGATCCTCCTCAGCATAACCATTCTTAGGCGTTATAATATCATATTCATAAGATGAGGTTTTATGAATATGACCAAGCCTGTCAAATAGTACTGCCTTAGTTGAGGATGTACCAATATCCATTCCAATATAATATTTCATGTTTTCACCTCTAAAAACGCTATCATTTACATTAATTATACAAAAAAAGAGAGATTTTTTCTCTCTTTTTAATATAATTTGTTCAATTGTTATACTTTTAGATACTATTGTTTAATTCACCCTCGATGATTTTAGAGATATTTTGAAGCATTAAATATGCTTCATTTAATAAATCTAGGTATTCCTCTAAAAGTGGTGTATTTATAATATCTTCCTTTATTTCCTTAAGCTCCTTTGCATCAAGGGCTGCTTGATTTACTAAATCATAATGTCTAGCATTAATAAGGTTTTGTTGAACTAGCTTCATATGAGAAAACTTCTCCTTTATTTCCTCATGCTTATCTATTACCTCTTCAAGCTCATGAAGCCTTTTTATTTGTGGTAGCTCTCCTATGGCCTTGATAAGGTCATTAAGTGGCTTATCAAGATTATTCATTGTAAAGCTCTCCAACAATAAACCAAGTCTTAGCCTCAGTAACCTTTACCTTGACCTCTTGACCTACTATATCCTTATTATCAGCCTTGAAATGGCATAGCTTATTATGACGAGTGTATCCACACATCATATCCTCACCATTTTTACTATCTCCATCAACTAAAACCTCTACTACCTCTCCAATGAATCTTTCATTTCCCTTTAAGGCGTATTCATTAATTAAATCATTAAGTCTATATAATCTTTGATCCTTCTCCTCTGCTGAAATGTTATCAGGCATTTTAGCAGCAGGTGTACCCTCTCTTGGAGAATATACAAATGTATAGGCTCCATCATACTCACAGTATCTTACAAGATCTAAGGTATGCTCAAATTGCTCCTCTGTTTCATTAGGGAAGCCTACAATAATATCTGTTGTAATTGCGATTCCTGGTACTCTTCTTTTAAGCTCGTCAATTATATAATGATATCTTTCCATATTATACTTACGGTTCATTGACTTTAGTATATCATCATCTCCAGATTGAACTGGTAGATGAAGCCATGGAATTACATGCTTGCATGTAGCCATTGCGTTTATTGTCTTTTCATCAAAATCTCTTGGGTGAGATGTAGTATATTTAATTCTATCGATTCCTATCTTATCAAGATCCATTAATAAATCTCCAAATGAATAGTCATCATATTTATCCTTACCATAGGCATTTACGTTTTGTCCTAGAAGAGTAATTTCCTTATATCCCTCTTCCTTAAGCTCCATAACCTCTTTAATGATATCCTCCTTATCACGAGATCTCTCCTTACCTCTTGTATAAGGTACGATACAGTATGTACAGAACTCATCGCATCCAAACATAATATTAACCCAAGCCTTATGCTTTAAAGCACGCTTTACAGGGGCACCCTCTAGGATGTTTCCTTGAGTAGATAATACCTCTATAACCTTGCTCTTTGACATATATGCTTCATATAAAAGCTTTGGAAGGTTTCCAATATTATGTGTTCCAAATATTAGGTCAATATGAGGATATGATTCCATAATCTTTTGAGTAGCCTCAGGCTCCTGTGGCATACATCCAGAAATTCCAATTATCATATCTGGGTTTGTTTTCTTCATACCCTTAAGTCTTCCTAAAACTCCCCAAACTCTATTCTCAGCATTTTGTCTAATTGCACATGTATTTAAAAGCACAACATCAGCATTATATTCATCATCACTTTGAGTATATCCAAGCTCCTCAAGGATTCCTGTCATAACCTCAGAATCTGCTTCGTTTCCTTGGCATCCATATGTTAAAACACTATAGGTTTTTCCATTTCCAATTCCCTTATATTCATCCTTTAGGGAATAAAATACCTTTAATGTTTCCTCTTTTCTACGATTACGTGCCTCAGTAAGTGATGGCACACTAAGCTTTATCTTCCTCATATCAAATCACCGACTTCTATTATAATATAATAGGTAAGAAAAAAGCAATTAAAAAATTACTCTTTAATTGCTCCTATTCTTTCAATTGTATTCTTATGACCGTTAATATCAAGTATTACGGCATTGAATTGTACTGCAGGATCATTTGTTACGTTTGTTGGAGTATAAATGCCAGTTCTAAATCTTTCAATTATAGCCTCTGCATCATCTCCAAGAACACCATTTAGTGGTCCTGTCATTCCAATATCTGTTACATACAAGGTTCCCTTAGGAAGAACTCTTGCATCTGATGTAGGTACATGGGTATGTGTTCCTACAATCGCATCAACCTTACCATCAAAATCAAGCCCAAAGGCTATTTTTTCTGATGTGGCTTCGGCATGCATATCTACTACGATGTAATCAGTTTTACCCTTTACATCCTCAAGTATTTTATCCATTACTGTAAATGGATTGTCTAAGGACATATTATTCATATAAACTCTACCAAGCATATTTACGATAGTAATCTTCTTTTCATTATAATTTAGGGTTAGGTATCCTACTCCTAAATTAGAATTAAAGTTTGCAGGTCTAATGACCTTTGAGTCATTAATGTAGTTCTTGATATCTCTTTGAGAGAAGGTATGATTTCCCATTGTTATAGCAAATACACCCATCTTCATTAATCTATCATAATCCTTCTTACGAAGTCCCCTACCATTCGTAATATTTTCAGCATTCACAATTATGATATTAATTTTGTGATCCTGTCTGATTCTTGGAAGATTTTGTTCAAGGTATAGCAATCCTGCCTCTCCCACAATGTCTCCAATAAATAATATTCTCATAAAATTTCAACCCTTCTAATAAAAAGCACCTATACCTTTTGGATATAGGTGCATTTTGTGTTACTTAGCTACGTCTACTGCACGTGTCTCACGAATGACAGTGACCTTAATAGTTCCTGGGTAATTAAGCTTTGCTTCAACCTGCTCCTTAATCTCTCTTGCAACCTTAATAGTTTCAAGGTCATTAATTTGCTCAGGGTTAACAATAACTCTTACCTCACGTCCTGCTTGAATAGCATATGATGATTGAACACCCTTTACGCTATTAGAGATTTCCTCTAAGGCCTCAAGACGCTTTGTATAGTTTTCTAAGCTGTCACTACGAGCTCCTGGACGGGCAGATGATAATGCATCTGCAGCAGCAACAAGTACAGCAATTACGCTCTTAGGAGGTACATCCTCATGATGTGATGCAATTGCATCAATTACTTCCTTAGGCTCATGGTACTTCTGAGCTAGCTCTACACCAATTTCTACATGGGAACCCTCAACCTCATGGTCTACGGCCTTTCCAATATCATGTAGTAATCCTGCTCTACGAGCAAGCATCTCATTTTCACCAAGCTCAGCTGCAAGCTTTCCTGCCAAGAATGATGTTTCTAGTGAGTGCTGTAATACATTTTGTCCAAATGATGTACGGTAGTATAATCTACCTACTAAACGAACTAGATCTGGATGAAGCTTTCCGATTCCAGCCTTAAATATAGCTTCCTCACCACGCTCACGAATATCCATTTCAATTTCGCTACGACATCTTTCGACAACCTCTTCTATTCTAGCTGGATGGATTCTTCCATCACTTACTAGCATCTCTAAAGACTTCTTGGCAATTTCACGACGAATTGGATCAAAGCAAGATACAACTACTGCATCTGGTGTATCATCAATAATTAAATCTACACCTGTCATAGTCTCAATTGCTCTAATGTTACGACCCTCACGTCCGATAATACGTCCTTTCATTTCATCAGATGGGATTGTAACTGTTGTAACGGTTGTCTCCCCAACAGTCTCTCCCGCATACTTCTGGATAGCCATTGATAAAATATTCTTAGCATTATTTCTAACCTCATTACGAGCCTTGTCTTCCTCTTCCTTGATATATGCTGCAATCTCTGTAGCCATATCCTCCTTAACGCGCTCCATAATAAGCTTAGAAGCCTCTTCCTTTGATAATCCAGAAATCTCAACAAGCTTCTTTTCTTGTTGCTCTAACGTTCTTTCCACTTTGTTATTTAGTTGTTCTAATTCAATTTTCTTTTCATCTAATTTTGATTCTTTAACATTTAATAATTCTTCACGACGATCTAGATTTGAACTACGTCTATCTAAAGAATCCTCACGTTGGTTAATCTTATTCTCTAACTCAACTACTGTTTGCTTTCTCTCACGGATATCCTGTTCAGCATCCTGCTTCATAACGAATATCTCTTGCTTAGTTTCAGCAATGGATTCTTTCTTAATACGGTCACACTCAGCCTGGGCATTCTCAACAAGCTTATCAGCTGCTTCCTTACCCTTTAAAAATGCATTCTCATCAGCCTTAGCCTTTAGCTTCTTACCAATGAAGAATCCAGCTAGTGTACCAACAGCTAAACACAAAATGAAGCCTACGATCATTCCAATAATTAGTCCTGTACCAATTAGGAACATTCTTACACCTCCACTTTTGTTTATATTAAAATTTTAAATATAATTAAATGTATTAAATTACATTTCAAATTCCATTTATTATTATATCGTATAAAAGCGTTTTAGTCAATGCAATAAGCCCTCTTAATTTAATTTAAAAACTACCATTTTTTTCTTGTAAATAGTCCTCTATTATATTAAAATTATATTATAGTTAAAAAGAAAAGGTGATAAAATGTCATACCTAGAGGATGATAAGGATGCATCTTTTGAATCATTAGATAATTATTCATCTCTTGATGATTTAGATTTAGGGAAGTCTAATGAAGAAAGTGTAGACCTTACCAAAAAGCAAGAGGTTAAAAAAATAGAAAAGCCTAAAAAGGCTAAAAAGCCAAAGGCCTTCAAAAGCCCTATTAATAAAGAAAATAAGGTTACAACCAAAATATATAAGACTAGAAAGTTTATCATAACAGGAATATTCCTATTATTTATACTAATAACAATTCCTGTAGCTTATATTGTTGAATACAATATAACTAAGGTTGAGCTATTCCCTAGTGATAGCTACAACTATCTTTCAAGCCCATCAAAGCTTGAGGATTTTGATTTTGATTTCTACTGCACATATTATGCAGAGCCAAATGATGAAGAGGAAACACATGATCTAACTTATAGTGCAACTATCTCAAACTACAATTCAAACTACACATATAAGTCAATAAAGATGACAGTAGCTATTGGAGATAGACATTGGACTAATAACTATAAGGAGGGTAGCGCTAAGACATTAAAGTCTTCTGCTACTTCATCTTCATCACAAGCAACAGTAACTTATACATTATCAGACTATGGATTCTCATACCCTGCATCAAAGTGGCTATTTGTAAAGATTAACCACCCAACAGTTTGGGTATTCCTAGAGTATTCAAGAACAAAGTCTAGCTCTTCTACTGAATCTATGGGATATGTATTAACATATTCATATAGTGAGTGGTATAAGAGTGGAGTTACAGAATTAGAATAAAAGCCTAGCCTTAGGCTTTTTATTTTGAAGGAGGGAAATTAATGGATACAGATGAGTTTGTTTTATATTCATTAAAATGCCGTGAGGATTTTTTAAATATCCTATCTGATTTAAAGGAAAAAAATATGGAAATGATTCCAAGAGGTGAGGATTCATTCTACCTTAAAAGAGTTTATGAGGAATATGAAAAGTATCTTCATAAGCTATATGATGATTATAAGGCCAAAAATAATATAGAGGTCGCATTCGAGGATATTACATATGACTTTCTTACAACAATAAAGGAGCAATCAGAGGATGCAACATATATTACAAGAGATGAAAGGTGCCTTCATCTTACATGTATGGAATATAATATCCTAGTTGATATTCATAAGTTTGCTTATGAGCTATTTAGTCTAAACCATAATCTTAGAGAAAAGGACTTCTTCCATGGTACATGGCTTACAGGCCTTTTAAGAGAGGGTAAGACTACTATTGAGGAGTTCCGTAATGAATCATATTATGATATAGATAACTTTAATCATATTACTCTTCCTGATGATAAGGAATATCTTGATAACAGTAAAATGATAGATATCTATTTACTAGCTGAGGTATCAGATGTAAAGGAAGCTAAGGATTATGATGATTTCTTTTCTCTTCTATATACCCTACGTCGTCAAGGGTATGTTGACCAAACACTTTATAGATATTTCATAACACTTGAGGATGTCCTTAGAATGAAAAAGGGAATCATTAAGGATATAAGCTATACTATAATCATTTGCTGTATCATTTTAAGTGTTGGAATATTCTTTGCATATGAAATGATATATTAAAGAAAAAGTGGAAGATTTCTTCCACTTCTTTTTTACTCCTGCTCTAGTAATGTTACATCACTGAAGTTTCCTGAATATGTCTTAAGCAATGCTTCCTCTGTCATATTCATTTTCTCTTCTCCAGATATATCAAGCACAACCTTACCTGCATTTAGGATAATAAGTCTATTACCATACTTTAAGGCTGTTTTTAGGTTATGTGTAATCATAAGGGTAGAAATACCCTTTTCTTTTACAATTCTATCTGTTATTTCCATAACAATTTCTTGGGTCTTAGGATCTAAGGCTGCAGTATGCTCATCTAAAAGTAATACCTTTGGATTAGAGTTTGTAGCCATATATAAGGTAAGAGATTGTCTTTGTCCTCCAGATAACTGATTAGCTGCAGTATCAAGCTGATTTTCAAGCCCTAGTCCGTATGACTCAAGCTCAGCAATAGCTTCCTCCTTATACTCCCTTTTCTTCATAAATGATACCCTACCCTTAGTAGATAGGAGCATATTTTCAAATACTGAAAGATTTGGAGCAGTACCTCTTAAAGGATCCTGATATACAACTCCTATTTCCTTAGCACGCTTGTGCTGAGGAATTCCATTTAAAAGCTTATCATCAAGATAGATTTCTCCACTATAATCAACAGTACCAAGCAAGGCATTAAATAATGTAGATTTACCTGCTCCATTAGATCCTAAAATACAAATGAAATCTCCATCATTAACCTCTAGGTTAAACTTCTTTAATACCATCTTCTCCATAGGAGTTCCTTGGTTAAAGCCAACAGTTAGATTCTTTATTCTAATCATTAGACTCCACCTCCAAATCCTCTTCTAGCTCAAGATTTGCAAGATTTCTATTCTTCCTCTTTTTATAATCACTAACAAGCCTTGATACAAGCATGATTAAAACAATTAAGGATGCTGTAATAAGATGAAGATATGTAGTATCAATAAAATCAATACGTAGGGCTATCGCATAGATAAAACGATAAATTATTGAACCTATAAATATACCAAGAAGCATTAGGTTTAGATTATGTGATCTAAATACTACTACCTCTCCAATAATAATTGTAGCAACTCCTACAACCATCATTCCCTTTTCTATAGATGTAGCAAATGATGCCTGCTGCATTACAAAAAGAGAACCTGCTAAGGCTACTAGAGCATTAGATAGGGCAAGGCCTATAATCTTCATATTATCTGTTGAGATACATTGAGTCTTTGTCATTTGCTCATTATCTCCACAGGCTCTAATAGAAAGTCCTAATCTTGTCTTAAAGAATAATGCTAATAATACTCCTACAATTGCAGCTATTATAACCATTACTATCATCTTTGTAGCTTCACTAGATCCTGTAAGAGTAAATAGAGTTACTCCCTTATTTCCAGAAAGTCCAATAGATGAGTTTGTAAATCCATCCTTCTTAATTACTAAAAGATTAATAGTGTAGAAGGCAGTAAGTGTTAAAATACCTGACAAGACACTATTTATCTTAAGCTTTGTATGAAGGAGGGCTGTAATAACTCCTGCAAAGGCTCCTCCCAATATAGCACATATCATAGCTAAGAATGGTAGGATATTTTGGTTAATATTTATTACACCCGTCTTACAAATCATACCAGTAATAGCTGCACCTAATCCAAATGATGCTTCTACTGTTAAATCTGTTATATTTAATATTTTAAATGATAAAAATACACCAAAGCCAAGTATTGCGAATACTGCGGCAATCGTTATGGTGTCCATTATAGTGCTAGCACTCATAATATCCCCCTTAATTAATTATTCTGCTGTATATAAGTCAGTACCTCTTGAACGAATGTCTGCTGTAACTAAGGCATCATACTTTGCACAATTTGCAAAGAAGCCACTATTATAATATAGGTTTAAATCACTCTCATCATTGAAGTACTTAACCTCAACATCTGATACAGCCTTTCCATCACGAACGATTTCAAGCACCTGCTCACCTGTATATGTAGCAAGGGCGCTATAGCTTACAGAGTAACCCATCATTCCTCCGTCCTTAACCTCAGAGTCAGCTGCACAGTACATTGCGATATCATTTGCAGCACAAAGTGTAGATAATGTATCCATACCTGCTGCAACATTATTATCATCTGAAACGATTAGGGCATCAATTCCCTTATCCTTAATAGCATTAAATGTTTCAGTAATCTCTGCAGTACCATTAATAGTCTTAGTTGTTAGATTAAAGCTCATTGAAGATGCTAAAGACTTTAAAGTCTTAGCATTAGATACTGAGTTTGACTCAGTTGATGTATAGATATATCCAAAATCATTGGCCTCGCTATCTACCTCTCTTGCAAGGTCAATTAGCTTATTAAGCTGCATTGCATCAGATGTACCTGTAACATTTGAGTCTAATACTCCTGCGCTTTCAGGATCAGATACTGCCGCAAATACAACGGGAATATCTGTGAAGTTGTTTGCTGCTTGAACTGCAACCGGAGTTGCAATAGCTACTATTGCAGCTAAATCATCATCCTTAATCTTAGTTAGAGTTTGAGCGATTAGTGTTGAGTCAAAGTTACAATCATATGTTTGTACCTTATAATCCTCTGATAGACCAGCCTCAAGAGTTGATACAACTCCGCTCTCAATCTCATCTAGTGAAGTATGTGTTCCATACTTTAATACAGCGATAGTTCTTGCATCCTCATCAGCATATATATTCCCTGATGTATCATCTCCACAGGATGCTAGGGCTGCTGTTGCACATAGTGCTAATCCAAATCCAAATAATGTAGTAATCTTTTTCATTTTCTTTTTCCTCCTATAAATAAAAAAAGCTTATCCTAATAGGACAAGCGTCATTACCTGCGGTACCACCTAAATTGCTATAAAATTATAGCCACCTCAAAGCCTTTAACGAAGCTACTCGTATTTAGCTACTTAATTTCACTAAATCCCTTGAAGGCCCATCATTATATCATAACTATAGACTCACACCACCCGTCTACTCTCTTGAAGTATATTAATATAACTCCTTCTTCTCATCGGTTTGAAAATATTTTATATCAAAATATGTTTATTGTCAACAAAGTAGAAAAAAATAAGATGTAGCAGTGCTACACCTTATTGCATTTTTTCTCTAATTTTTGCTTCAATCTCAGAAGCTACATCAGGATTTTGCTCTAGATAATCCTTAGTCTTTTCTCTTCCTTGACCAATCTTTTCTCCATTATAAGAATACCAAGCACCAGACTTATTTAAGATATCAAGCTCTACTGCTGTATCAACAAGCTCTCCTGTATGGCTAATTCCCTTACCGTAGATAATCTCAACTGAGCAAGACTTAAATGGTGGAGCTACCTTATTCTTTACAATCTTAATGTTAGTCATATTACCAACAATTGTAGTTCCATCCTTAATTGCCTCTCCACGTCTAATCTCTAAACGCACTGATGAGAAGAACTTTAATGCTCTTCCTCCTGTAGTTGTTTCAGGATTTCCAAACATTATTCCAACCTTCTCACGAATTTGGTTAATGAAGATAGCAATACAATTTGCCTTAGCAATTGCTCCAGATAGCTTACGCATAGCCTGAGACATAAGTCTTGCCTGTGTACCTACCATTGATTGTCCCATATCACCATTAAGCTCTGCTTCTGGTACTAGGGCAGCAACTGAGTCAATTACGATTACATCAATTGAACCAGACTTAATTAATGCTTCAGCAATATCAAGTGCCTGCTCTCCTGAATCCGGCTGAGATAGGATTAGATTTTCAACATCTACCCCTAAGTTCTTTGCATATAGTGGATCTAGTGCATGCTCTGCATCAATAAATGCAGCGAATCCACCTTCCTTTTGTGCATTTGCAATTGCATGTAATGCAAATGTAGTCTTTCCTGAAGATTCAGGACCATAAATCTCAATAACTCTTCCTCTTGGGTATCCACCTACTCCTAATGCATTATCAAGTGCTAGGGAACCTGTAGGAAGTACATCGATTTTTTGAATTGGCTTATCACCAAGTCTCATGATTGAACCATTACCATATTGCTTTTCAATATCCTTTAAAGCCTTATTTAGGGCTTCTTCACGTTCATTCATAAATTCACCTCCATAATATATATTGCAAAAATATATTACTTTTTACTAAATTGATTTTAAAATAATTTTTCTATTCTTCCAGAAATAGTCAATTCCTGAGATGATTGTAAGTGCAGTTGCAATCATTAATACAACAAATCCAGCACACTCAATCCACTTGTTAGCCTCAAAGAAGAATAAAACAGTTAATGCTACCATTGTAGATGCTGTCTTCCACTTTCCAAGCTTTGATGCTGCAATAACATCTCCATTACCTGCAGCTACAAGTCTAATTCCTGAAACCATGAACTCACGAATCATAATACAAACAACAGCCCATAGAGGTACTACAGTTGTAAATACTCCAAGAATTGATGTTTGTGCTAATAATAGGAATAAGGCTGTAAACACTAAGCACTTATCTGCTAGTGGATCTGCAAACTTTCCAAATGTAGTTACAAGATTATACTTTCTTGCAATCTTTCCATCTAGCATATCAGTTAATGATGCTAATACAAATAGGATTGCATTAATAAAGTTCGCAATACTAATATTTAAGAAAATCTCATTATTTCTTAAATAAGGAATGTAGTAAATAATAACCATAACAGGAATGAAAAGGATTCTCATTAAAGTTAGCTTATTAGGTAAAGTCATTCCCTTTTTCTTAGGAGCATCTTCTATATTTACTTCTTTTATCTCTTTGTTATCTGTTTCCATATAAAAATCACCTTTTTTAAAAACAAAATTCGACATTTAAATTATAACATAATAAAAGCGTTTTATAAAGTACAATTTCCTTTACTTATAAAAAGCTCTTATCTCATCATTATAATAGACTTGGTCTATTATACCTCCACCAATACAAATCTCTCCATCATACATAGCACATACCTGTCCTGGAGTTACAGCATATGATTCATCATATGTAACCTCTAGGGTATTTTCATCTATAATTCTTATCTTAACATCTGTATCAGCCTGGCGATATCTGAACTTTGCTTGATAATCCTTACCATACTCTGGCTTTTCAGCTATAAACGAATAATCCTTTACAATAATTCTATTAGACCTAAGTAATGGATCATGCTCATCCTGAGACACTATTAACGCATTTTTTAAAAGATTCTTACCAATTACAAACCATGGCTTATTTAAAAACTTATTATTGCCACCAATATTAAGACCCTTACGCTGTCCTATAGTGTAATACATAAGTCCATCATGCTCTCCAACCTTAATTCCATCAATAGTTTCCATATTACCTGGCTTTGAAGGTAGGTAATTCTTTAAGAATTGATGGAATCTTCTTTCCCCTATAAAGCAGATTCCTGTTGAATCCTTTTTATGAGCTGTAGCTAAATCATACTCCTCAGCAATTCTTCTAACCTCAGGCTTTACAATATCTCCAATTGGGAATAAAGCCTTTGAAAGCTGCTCCTGTGATAATAGGCATAAGAAGTAGGTTTGATCCTTATTCTTATCAACAGCTCTTAAAAGATGAGTAACACCATCCTTACGGTCTACCTGAGCATAATGTCCCATCGCAATATAATCAGCATTAAGCCTTAAAGCCTCCTTAAGGAAGGCCTTAAACTTAATCTCCTTATTGCACATTACATCAGGATTTGGTGTTCTATCCCTCTTATATTCCTCGAGGAAGTATGTGAATACATTATCCCAATACTCCTCAATAAAATCGATTCTATGAAGTTTTATTCCAAGCTTATTGGCAACAGCAAGGGCATCTGCATAATCCCTTTCCTCAGGGCAAATATCATCATTTTTAGTAGGATTACCTAAAACATCATTATTAACTGAGGCATCCCAGTTTCTCATAAATAATCCTTCTACATCATAGCCCATATCCAAAAGCCTTATTGCGGCAACTGATGAATCAACTCCACCAGAAAGACCTAATATAACCTTCTTCTTCATTATAAAACCTCGCAAACTGAAAATATTATATTATAAATTATAATATTATTCAAGTTTATTACTATTATCCATATCCTCAAGCTTGATATTTGAAATAGAATCAAATCTCTTATCAATCTTTTCAACTGTAATCTCTAATTCATCCTTATTCTTAGTTAATGAATCAATATTTTTAGAAATTCCCTGCCATCTTTCAGCAAATCTCTTAAACTCAACTCCAAGCTTTGTTAAAGCCTCATTAACCTTAATAATATTCTTATTCTTCTTTTCATCAAGCTGCATAATCTTAAATGAAGCTACTAAAGGAATAAGAATTGTAGGACAAACAATAATAACGTTATTCTTTCTTGCATAATCACATACATCAGGCATATTAATCTCAACATATGAAAATATCGCATCAGATGGAATATACATAAGTGATGATGAAATAGTCTTACCATTAATAATATACTTCTTAGTCTCATCAATTCTTTGCTTTAGAGCTGTCTTAAACTGCTGCATTGAAGCCTTCTTTTCCTGCTGTGAAAGCTTATCATCAATAAGATTATCATATCCTACAAGAGAGAACTTTGAATCAATTGGTACCATATTTGTCTTCTTTTCATTTAAGAAAATAATTGCATCAACTCTAAACCCTTTTTCAATTTCATATTGAAAATCATATGCTAATCCCTTAGTCTCTCCAAAGGTATTTTTTAGCATAAGCTCTAAAGACCATTCACCATACTTACCCCTTGTCTGGTTATTAGATAAAATATCTCTTAGGCCCACAACATTATTATTTAATCCCTCAAGACCCTTTTGTGCCTCCTCTAAGGCACCAAGATCCTTCTTAAGCTTTTCAACAGTTTCAAGGGTAGTCTTAAATCCATCAGTCATGGATTTATTAACTCTATCATTAATACCATTAAGGTTATCATCAATTCGCTTATTAATAGATGCTATCTTAATCTCTAGAGCCTCATTAATTTTTGACTGAAACTCAAGCATTCTTTTATTATCGCGCTCAGTTTGATTTAAAAAATCATTATTAATAGATTTAGTTAAATCCCCAATCTTATCATTCATCTTAAGTGCTACCTCAGATGGTAGGGATTTTTCTAATACATCAACCTTATCCTTTAAAAGCTTAATCTGTCCACTATCCTCTCTATCATTCTTTTTAAGTAATAGCGTCACAACTAAAGCTATTAAAATAAGTACAAGGCATATAAGCCCAATAAGTAAATAATCTGTCATAATATATCTCCTCTCATAATATATTAATAGTCAAAAAGAAGGAAAATTACTTCTAATTTTCCACCTTTTCTAAAAGCTCTAAATATCTTAAGCTTGCTTCATCATATTCCTCACTCATACTATCAAGCTCCTTTTGATAATCCATAAGCTTTACATAATCATTCTTAGAGTTTTTAAGCTCACTCTTTAAAAAGCTCATTCTTAAATCCATTTCAGAAATTCTTGCCTCAAGCTTATCAAATTCCTTCTGCTCCATATATGATAGCCTCTTTGAGGAATGCTTAGGCTTAATAGGATCCGCATTTTTAATAGGCTCTGCCTTTAAAGGCTCAATTGAATCAAGATATTCACTAAATGATTTCATAGATGATTCAATTGTCTTACCATTAAATACTAAAAGCCTATTACAAATCTTATCAAGGAAGTATCTATCATGAGATACTACCATAACAGGTCCCTTAAAGTTTAAAATATAATCCTCTAAAAGCTCTAGAGTATAAATATCAAGATCATTTGTTGGCTCATCAAATAATAAAATATTAGGATTCTTCATTAGTACATGAACAAGCTGTAATCTTCTCTTCTCTCCACCTGATAGCATCTTAACCTTAGCATATTGAATATCCTTTGAGAATAAGAATCTTTCAAGCATTTCAGATGCTGTAATTGTACCATCTAGGGTTTCAATTAGATTTTGATCATTTTTAATATAATCAATAACTCTAATCTCAGGATCAATTAGCTCCATATGCTGTGAGAAATAACCAATGTTTAATGTCTCACCTAAAATAAGCTCTCCACTATCAAGAGACTCAAGACCCATTATTATTTTAAATAGGGTTGTCTTTCCTGCACCATTATCTCCAACAACTCCAATAATATCCTGTCTATTAAGGTCAAAGTTAAATGAATTAAATAAGACATTATCACCATAAGCCTTGGAACCATTCTTGATTTCAATAAGCTTACGACCAAGATATGTAGATACACTATTTATATCCATACTCTTAGATTCATTAAAGGTAATCTTAGAAAGCTCCTTAAATCTTTCAATTCTTGATTTAGATTTAGTACGACGTGCCTCAACACCTCTATGCATCCATTCACTTTCAGTTCTTAAAATAGACTTAAGCCTCTTCTCAGCCTTAGCCTCACGCTCTAATCTATCTGCCTTAAGCTCTAAGAACTTAGAATAATTTGCATCATATAAATAGGTCTTACCAAAATCAAGCTCAAGCATTCTAGAGCAAATGCGTTCAAGGAAGTATCTATCATGGGTTACCATGATAAGACCATGCTTGAACTTAATTAAAAACTTCTCTAAAAACGAAATGATATTATTATCAAGATGATTTGTAGGCTCATCAAGAATCATAAAATCACATGGAGTCACTAAAACCTTAGCTAGAGCTACTCTTTTAAGCTGTCCTCCACTAAAATCCCTAGTTGTAATAGATGAGTCATTAAATCCCATCTTAGACAATATAGATATTGCCTCATAATCCTTTATAGGGTTATCCTTTGTAGATCCCTCCATTATAATATCTAGTAAGGATTTATTAGGATCAAACCTACTATCCTGTGCAAGATAATTAATTCTTGCACCTCCAGATATTGTAATAGCTCCACCTTGTGGCTTTTCTTCTCCAATAATCATCTTAAGAAGTGTAGTCTTACCTGTACCATTAACTCCTATAACTCCAACCTTATCATTATCAGATACTGAAAATGAAGCCTTATCTAAAATAGGTCTCTCTATATATTTAAATGAAACCGTATCAAATGTAATATTCATAAAAAATCACCAAATCTAAAAATTATTTTAGTATGCACTCCATACCAACCTTTTGAACCTTTAGTCCAATACTCTTATAAAAAGCCATAGCACTATCATTTCCCTCCCAAACATTTAGGGTAACATTATAATACTTATTCTTTTTAGCATAATCAATAACATAGTCATAAAGCTTATGACCTATATGCTTACCACGTGCTGCCTCATCAACACATAAATCATCAATATATAATGTCTTAACATCAGTTAAGATGTTATCATTTATATGCTGCTGATGTATACAGAAGGCATATCCTAATACCTTTCCATCATCATATACAAAGATAGGTCTTAAAGGATCCTTTATTATTTCTTTAAGCTCATCTTGTGTATATTTAGTAGCAGGTCCATTGAATAGGTCAGGACGTGTAATATGGTGTACCATATTAACCTGTACTAAAAGTCTTAAAATGTCAGGAATATCCTTGTTTTCTGCAAGTCTTATCATGTATGATACCTCCATAATTAAATACAAAAACATTATAGCACAAAAAAGAGTGAGTTTCCTCACTCTTATAAAATATATTTTTAATCACTAAATTATAGTGGTAAATCCTTCTTTCTGAATTTAATAGCTCCACATACATATCCTACTACACCTATAGCAAGTAAGATAACAAGCTTCCAAATCCACATATATCCACCATCTAGCACATTAACTACATCAAATAAAGAAATAATTGATACATAGTTAAAGTAGTTTAGAGCTCCAATACGAATTACTGAAGGGATTACATGAGAACCGAATAATCCAAGCATTGTAGCTACTAGGAAGAACATTGATAATCCTCCTCCAAGAGCCATACTCTTCTTTGAACGATCATAGTAGCATGATGTGAAGAAATTAATACCAGAAATTGCAAATAGAACTAGGAAGGCTCCAAGGTTAATAATAAGAAGCTTTCCAACATTTAATGTTGTATCAACATCAGCTATATAATAGCAGATGATTGATGTAATAGTTGTACATACAAACATTAAAGCAACAGATCCAATCAAGAATACTCCTTGAGTAAATGTAACCTCTCTACGCTTTGTAGATGTTGATAGAATGTATGCCATTGAACCTGTATCTACCTGTCCTACAATTAGGTTATTAGATACCATAATGATATAGATAATAGGTAATAGTAATCCTGCCATCTTGAAGAAGATTGAACCAACAATTAATCCATATAGATCCATAGCACCAATCTCAGAGATTGCATCTGATACCTCTTCTGGAAGGCTATCTAGGAATGATCCTGCAATATCAAGACCTAAATCAGACTTGATTTCTGCAATCTTAGATGTAGTCTTTTCAGAATCTGTAAGCTTTGACATTTCATAATCTAATCTCTCTTGATATGTAAGAGTTGCAGTATATGAAATATCCTTAACAGTCTCATATGTAAATCCAAACTTTGCATAAGACTCTTTAGTTACTCCATACTCAGCAAGAGATTCAACTGTAGCCTCTACTGCTTCATCATTAGTTGTATTATAGGCAATAAGTACTGCTGTAGCATTCTCTGCTCTATTATACTCCCAATTAACTCTTTCATCACTATCTAGATAATCCTGAGCAGTAGTTGAGCTATTTCCTAAAATAATTTGAGTAGCATCATCTTGAAGGTATGATGAAAGATTTAAAATAAACTCCTCTGGAGCAGTATCTCCATAGTTAACATATGTCTCATCTACAGCTCCATTAGGATCTACTGCAAACATCATTGTATTATAAATAGTCTTAGCCTCATCTGAGTCAGATGTATAAGACTCATCTACTGCAAGTGCATACTTATATGCATACTCACTAAGATCTGTAACAGCTGCCTCATATGCAGGCTTTACAAATGCTAATTGGAATGCTTGTGCCTTGGCAGTATCACTATCAACACCCTGTGCAACAAGTGTTGTATATGTTTGTCCATATACTGTTTGATTATCTGACTTTGCAACCTCTACATAGAACTCATCAACAAATGCCTCATCAAAATAATCAACACCAGTGATTGCTACCTCATATGTTGAGATAGATTGTTTCTTCATATTAGACTCAATTGTAGCCTCAATAATTGTTGTCTGAATACTGTCCTTAACCTCTCCAATATCAGACTTACCTGAAATTAACATAACACATGCAAGCATGAAGCATACAGCTGCTGTAATAATTAACCACATTATTCCATTTGCCTTGCATGATTGCTTAAATAATGCCTTTGAAAACATAATTATTCTCCTTCCTTACTATTCATCTTATCCTTGAAATACTTTTCAAGTGTATACTTAACCTCTGAGATGAACTTTACATCAAGTCCCTTTAGTGACTTGAATAAATCATTAATATTATCATCAGTTACCTCAACGGTTACCTGATTATACTGATCCTGTAATCTTATAATCTTATATCCCATTTCTTGGAATTTCTTATAATCATCCATATTATTAAACTCTATCTTGAAATCATTTTCTTTTCTATTTCTAATAGCGTTCATATCAGCAATATCAACAATATGTCCATCAGATATCATCGCAACTCTATCACAGGTTTGCTCCATCTCCTCAAACATATGTGATGACATAAAGATTGTCTTACCCTTTTCATGCTCTGCCTTGATTATTTCAAGGAAGGCATCACGCATAAGTGGGTCTAGTCCTGTTGTAGGCTCATCTAGAATAATTATTGGTGAATTGTTCATTAATGCGGCTACAAGAGCTGTCTTTTGCTTCATACCCTTACTCATTCTCTTAAGATTAGCTCTTGGGTCTAGCTGAAGACGCTCTATTAAATCATTGGCATAGCTTAAATCCTTAAGTCCTAAGAAATCAGCCTGTGATTTTAAGAAATCAATTCCTGTATTTAAATCAGGAAAGGCAATTTCACCAGGAACATAACCTATAGATTTTGCTATTTCTGGTGAATTAGCCCAAGATTCCATACCATATACCATACATTCTCCACTTGTAGGCTTAATGTATCCTAATATAGAACGAATAGTTGTGGTTTTACCACTACCATTAGTTCCAACGAATCCAATCATTTCACCCTTATGAATTTCAAGATTAATATCAAATACTCCTCTTCCAGATCCATAGTCCTTAGTTAAATGATCTACCTTAATGATTACGTCATTACTTTCCTGCATTTAAAGCACCTCCGAAATCCTTTTCCTCCTTATAGAACTTCATAAAGAAGTCCTCAAGGGTTTCCTTTATATTATTAAACTCCCTTAGCTCAAATGATGAGAAATATTCAATAAAGCTATTTATATCCTTATCCTCAACTGTTACATGAACCTTTAGCTTCATACTATTATCCTTAAGAATAGAAATCTTATCCTTATCATATGTATTCTTAAATCTCTCATAATTTGCTTGATCCTTAAATACAATACGATAATGCTTTAGTGATGCATGCTTCAAATCATTTGCCATAAACTCTGAAACAATTCTTCCATCCTTTATAATAGCTATACGATCACATGTCGCATCTACCTCACTAAATATATGTGAAGATAAAAGAATTGTTTTACCTCTTTCCTTCTCCTCACGTACGAACTCAATAAAGCGTTGCTGCATTACTGGGTCTAATCCTGATGTAGGCTCATCAAGAATTAGGATTTGTGGATCTGACATGAATGCTGTTACAATCGCAAGCTTTCTCTTTACTCCAAGGCTCATATGCTTTGTATCACCCTTAAGCACATTATCCTCTAGATTAAAGATATCAAGCATCTTTCTTAGCATAGTATCATTATGAATACCATACATATCCTGCATCATTTTAATGAATTCCCAACCAGTTAATCCTGCAGGTAAGGCTATCTCACCTGGAATATAACCAACATGGCTTAAAATATCATGGTATTCCTTAAATGTATTTTTACCAAGCATTCTACACTCTCCATCTCCTGGATGAGAGAAACCCATTAAATGACGAATGGTTGTAGACTTACCTGCTCCATTAGGTCCAAGGAATCCAAATACTTCACCCTCATTTACAGAAAATGATACATCAAAGACTCCACGTCCTGACCCATAATCCTTAGTTAAATGGTCAACCTCAATTACTGCCATATATTAAAACTCCTTTCCAATTTCAAACTATTTTCTAATTTCGGACTATAGTTTGACATCTTTTACAATTAGGAGTATACTAGCCTTGTAAATAAAAGACAACAGGCAATATTTTGACTTATGTCCAATATTGGACTACAGTCCTAAAATTGTCTAAAACTGGAGGCGTTTTCATGGCAGAATATAGAAATTCTTTAAGATCAAAAAGAATGATTCGTGAAGCATTCGCGGAGCTTATAAAGGAAAGACAGGATATTTCAAAAATAACTGTAACAGAGATTGTAGATAGAGCTGATATCTCTAAATCTACCTTCTACTGCCATTATAAGGATATATATGCAGTAGCTGATGAGTTTGGTGATGAAATTATTGATTTAATGAATAAAACCCTTGATGCTTATATCAAGCATAATAATCCTGATGATATTCAAACCTATGCCAATCAAATAATAAAAGCTTTACTTCTAAATGAATCACTTTATAGAAAGCTTCTATCTAGCGATATGACATACTCATTTATAGAAAAGCTAAAGGCTATCTTTATTCAAAAGGTATCAAAGGGTGTAAAGCTTAAAACCCTATCTTTAAATCCTACTGTAAAAAGAGTTGAGATAAATATTATCGCAAACTCTATCATATATACATTTGTAGATTATTTTAAATCTGATGATAGGCTTGGATTAGGATCTCTTGATGATTTATCTAAGGTTGTAGATGAGCTCCTTACATCATTTAAAAAGCTTGAAGCATAAAAAAAGGCTTGCCAATAAGAATCTGTTTGATTAAAACGGACAAATAAAATAAAAGACACATTAGTAAACAATTAAGTATTGTAAACTAGTGTGTTTTTTGTTTATATAATAATTAAAGGAGGTAATTCAATGAGAAAAACTATTAAACATAAAGTATATACATGTGAAGAAAAAATACAAATAGCTTTGTTGTATATTGATCAACATATGGGAGTTAACGAAATTGTTCGTAGATATGATTTAGCTAATCACGATGTTTTATATAGATGGGTACAACAATATTTGGAAACAGGAAAAATAGTTGAAAAACGAGGCCGAGGAACGAAGGCTGAATTTCCAACTAAAGGTAGGCCAAGAAAAACTCCTGAAAAAACATTAGAGGAAATGAGTAAGGAA
>JAILRQ010000005.1 GCA_024698125.1 Acholeplasmatales bacterium | reverse complement strand
GGTAAAGATGCTTGATGAGGATACTACATCAAATCTTATGGATGTAGTAAACGAAAGGCTTAAGGATTATCATCATTATGAGATATCAAATTATTCAAAGCCTGGGTTTGAATCAATTCATAATAGTATTTATTGGAAATCTATGGAATACATTGGAATAGGTATGGGAGCCTCTGGATATCTTGATTCTATAAGATATGACAATAATAGACTTTTAAAGAATTATATGAATACTTTTAAAATGGAAGAAAATCCTTTATCTATAGATGATAAAAAGAGCGAGTATATGATTTTAGGTCTAAGATTACTTGATGGAGTATCAAGGAGTAAATATAAGGAATTATTTGGTACAAATATAGAGGATGATTTTAGCCTTGAAAGGCTTTTAAAATATGAGCTTATAGAAATTAGTGGAGATATTATAAAAATGTCTTATAAGGGCTATAAGCTTGGAAATGTTGTGTTTGAGGAGTTTATTTAATGAGAAAGCTAAATGTAGAAGAGGATGGAGTAGTATTTTATGAGCTTCAGGACTTTAAATACTATCTATCTGGAGATAAAAGACTAAGTGAAAACTCAATAAATGCATATATGTCAGATCTTGATAAGTATGGAAAGTTTTTAAGAACCTATGAGGATTGCTATGACGTACGAGATATTACAGAGGATATGGTTAAAAAATATATTGTCCATCTTAAAAGAGCAGGAATGTCTCCTCAGTCAATTTCGCGTAAGCTTACCGCAATAAAGGACTTCCATAAGTTTTTATGTGAAAATTACAGGGATGTAAGAGATAATCCAGCTAAGATGGTAGAGCCACCTAAGCTTTCAAAGCCACTGCCTGTAATTTTAACAGTTGATGAGGTTAACACTATGATTGACTCAATTGATACCACAAAGCCCCTAGGAAAAAGAAATAGGGCTATGATGGAGCTTTTATATGGATGTGGGCTTCGTGTATCTGAGCTTGTAAGCCTTGATGTAACAAATCTTCATATGACTGCAAAATATCTTACAGTCATTGGTAAGGGAGATAAGGAAAGAATTGTTCCTATGGGAGATACTGTAGTTAGTGCCGTAAGAGAATATATAGAGCAGGAAAGATCTTATCTATCTTTGCATACAGGAAATGTTTTATTTATGAATTATAAGGGAGATAGAATCACAAGACAGGCAATTTTTAAATATATAAAGACACTTGCAAAGGAAAATGGTATAGAGAAGGAAATATCTCCTCATACCCTTCGTCATTCCTTCGCAACCCATCTTTTAGAGAATGGAATGGATTTAAGAATAGTTCAGGATCTTCTAGGTCATGAGGATATATCTACAACTCAGATATATACTAACATCACAAACAAATATATGAGGGAGACGTATAATGATACGCACCCACTAGCAATGGAGGATAAGAAAGATGATTGATTTTGAGTACTACACTCCTACAAAGGTTTTCTTTGGTAGGGATAAAGAAAATATGATTGGTGATATTATTAAGTCCTATGGATTTAAAAATATATTACTTCATTATGGAATGGGTTCTATAAAAAAGAATGGATTATATGATAGAGTTGTAAAATCTCTTAAGGATAATGACATTAACTTTATAGAGCTTCCTGGTGTTGAAGCGAATCCTAAGCTTTCGCTTGTAAGAAAGGGAGTTAAGCTTGTAAAGGAAAATAATATTGATTTTGTGCTTGCGGTAGGTGGAGGATCAGTTCTTGATAGTACTAAATCTATTTGTGACAGTGCAAGAACAGATATTGACCCTTGGGAGTTCCAAATAAAGACTAAGACACCAAATGTTAAAAAAAGAGTTCCCTTTGGAGCAATTCTTACAATTTCAGCTGCAGGATCTGAAATGAGTGATTCATGTGTAATCACAAATGATGAGACATTAGAAAAAAGAGGATGCTCAAACGAAGCTCATAGACCACTATTTACAATTGAAAATCCAGAGCTTACATATTCAGTAAATAAATTCCAAACTGGATGTGGAATTGTAGATATAATGATGCATACAATGGAAAGATATTATTCAGTTAATGATGAGACAGAATTAACTGATAATATTGCCTTAGGATTATTAAAGAGTGTAGTTAAGGCTGGAAGAGTGGTTATAGATAATCCAAATGACTATAACGCAAGAGCTGATTTAATGTGGGCATCATCCTTATCACATAATGGACTAACAGGATCTGGAAAGAAATATTTTATGCCAGTTCATCAAATTGAGCATGAGGTTTCAGGAATGTTTGATAGAGTAGCTCATGGAGCTGGTCTATCAGTCCTATTCCCTGCTTGGGCAAAATATGTCTATAAATCAGATATAGAAAGATTTAAAAGATTTGCCCTTGAGGTAATGGATGTAGAAAATAAGGGTAGTGATGAAGAGATAGCCTTTAATGGAATAATTGCTCTTGAGGAGTTCTATAAGAGTATTGGAATGCCAACAAGATTATCAGAGCTTGATATTTATGAAGAAAGCTTTAAGGATCTTGCATACAACTATACCTTCAAGGGTACAAGAGAAATTCCTGATAGAGTTAAAATTGGATATGATGAAGCACTAGCAATTCTAGAGCTTGCAAAGTAGTTATGGGAGGTCCTAAAAGTGGACCTCCTTTTTTAAATATTTCAAATCATACCTAGTATTATAAACTAGATAAAAGAATAAATGATAAAAGTTAAATTAATTTATAAAATTAGTTAGGATGTAAAAAAATTCAAATTTTAGTAAAAAATGACTAACGAGGATACCCTTAAATAATGATATTGTATAAAAGATGAGTATTTATCGGTACAAATTATTAAAACGGCTAAAAATGGCCGTTTTTTGCGTTTTAGAAGGGGTATATATGTAAATGGGATTTTAGAGGTAGATTTTAAGGAGTTTTTAGGAGATAGAGTGATTAAAGAATCCTAGAAGAGAAGATGGTAGAAGTATGAGAAGAATAGGAAGATTTTAGAGAACTTAATTTGGCTTGATCATTTAAAAATAGAGAGACTTATCTTGTGTTATATCTGTGAAAGAAATTCGCCTGACTGTCTCATGGAAGTATCTCTAAAAAAGGGGGCTAAAAACATTTCAAAATATATCTAGTATTTAAAACTAGAAAATAGATTATTGCAATTTAGAAATTAAGATAATTAAAAGTATGTTGTTTTTGAAATGTCCGCGAATTAAAGACACCATTATTTTGACTATATTTAGATCATCTACGGAAGAATCGTCATCAGATAGAAAGAACCTACAAGTGTTTGGAGTTATGAAAACTATTTATGAAAATAACGATATTCATTTTCATTGATTGTAGGTTTATATAAAAAGTGTGAATAAATTATCTTTAAGAAGGGAAATCATATCATTAACTATATATATGAAACCTATCTAAAGCGTTTTCATATAATTATAACTATTGTATGGATTCTATATAGAGAGCTATGAGCGATCGAGAATCCAATTTATGGGTATTTATGCGTCTCGAAGCCCAAAAATCTCTCATCCTTATATAAATATATAGAGCTACTTCAAAAGAGGCATGAGAGGATATTTCAATAGGTATCTAGTTTTTAAAACTACCTAATAGAGATTTATATAAAAGATTATAGAAAGCAATAGACTAGCAAAATGATGAAATATTTGAACATACTCACCTGATGCAAAATCAGAGATCGAGCTGAAGATTCACCCGCAGAAAGAATTCTCGATTCGTGATATTTATAGTAGGTATATATGAGGAAGCGTAGAAAAGCCATGGTTACAAGGGGTTCCACGAATTCGCCATTTTAAGATTTCCAGCTGGGGACTCGATTTTCTGATTGTGGATTATTTTTTTAGTGAATTCTCCAAAACTCGACCAGTCGTTTAGCCCATAACCACGGGCTTTTTTGGATTTTTTCGAATTGAGTGTAATTTTCTTTTTCAACATTACCCACAAATCATTGATATTCGGCGTGGTTGACGTATATTTAATTGGTTTACATAATATACATTATAGGAAGTTATGTAAATATAATAAAAAGACTCAAAACTCTCAAAAGAAGATATTCAATCGACCTCATGAATATGATTGAGTGCCGTTTTAGGCTATTTCTTCTTCTGTAAACATAGTCAGTAGGGCTTTGTTTGAGTATGATTGGAGTTTGATTCTAACGAAAATGACCATCCAAAAGGTCCAAAACGGATATTTATTCAGGCTCGTTTCCCCATTTTGCCATATCTTTTTGGTGAGAAATTATTTACCCAGCATTTTGGGACTCCTCTTCTTCTTTTACTGCCTGTATGTGTACCCTAAAAAATCATTGGCACTTATTAATCGCGAGTGTAACGTGCGAAATCTTACTGTCTAAATTATACTTCTTCTCTGATCTACATGGTGTCCAGATATTGTTCAGCAGCTTCTCTTTATTTTATATATATAGAGCGCGTACACGCGCGCGTACGCGTATATAAGGAGCATTTTAGCCCGTCGTTGCGGGCATTTACCCGTATTTTTAGCTCTCGATGGCTCAAATCGAGCATTTATACATGGATTCTTTAGTGTAGCTTCTTCTATTTTACTGATCATATTCATCTGATGATGGCAAGAACTATCACTTTTCTTTTACAACTATCGGTTTTGACTTTTATAACTTTCGTGTTTGCTAGTTTTAAGCAAAAATAAAACTAGTTTTTAAAACTAGTTGACTTTTGAAATATTTAAAAGTAAAGAAAAAGGACCTGCTAGCTCTCTAGCGGTCCTCGTCTTCTTCTGGAACATAATCTGCAATTGTGAATTGCTTCATCAATTGATCCTTATTAAACTTATCTTCCTTATAAATCTTAACCCATGAAGCTGATCTACCTGTACCGTTTGGTTTGATTTTGTTTTCGTCTCGCAAACGGGCAAGTGTACGGTCAATTGTAGTTTTTGACGCTTCTGGATGGTATGCAGCGATGTCTGCCTTAGTAAATACTTCAGGTAATCGCTTTAGAATTGTTGACTCAATCATATTAGTTTTTTGGTTAGATTGAGTAATTGTTCTACCCTTAATCATGATGTCAATTCTACTGTAGGATTCAATCATAATCTTTCTTAAGGTCTTAGTTATGTATGAGGCATTTGGATATCCTCCAGCCCACCCAAACTCTGATTTAGCAAGTGAATCCTTATATTCATCCATATTGTTGTGGTATGCTTCAAAGAAAGGATTAAACCTAAATAATTCAAAATCTTCCTTGAATAATAAGGCATACACAACGAATAAAGCTATGAATTCATTCTCATCATTGAAGATACCTTCCATGATAAAATCAATTAAAAATGAGGCTACAAGTGATACTATTTCATACTTGCGGCTCTTTAATAATGATGAATATTTTATAAGCATTTCATCTAATAAATTTCTTGTGTTAATTGTTTTTTCAGTAGTTATTAGATTGATTTGCTCAAGCTTTTTCTTCTTAGTAAACTCTATTCCTTTAATGTCTTTAAATAAAGATTTTGCTAGATTTAAGAACTGATTAGATAGTAAATCAAACTGATCAATATGCTCAGCAAACGTTCTTAAAACATCTGCTATATTCTTAATCATTTGCTCCTCTTTATTCTTAGGCTTAGCCTCTGGCTTTATAAGAATCTTATATCTAGATTCTGCAACCTTAAGCTCTCTGATTTCTGCAAGCACCTTTATGTTTTGCAGAATTATCATATTAGTTAAGCCTTGCATTTCCTTCTTTAAGGTTTCCTTATAGTAGAAATCCTTACCCTTATGCTCATAAAGGTTTGTGACATCCTTAACCTCAGATTGGTCTATCTTTATACTATCAACATTGTTTAATGCGTTCATAATCGTTTAATATCACCTCAATTTCTACATCTTTAATTATAGTTTAAAAACACTTTTTAAACAAGAAAAAAAGCCATAAAAATGGCTTATTTTTCGTAGAAGATTGAACCCCCTATAAATTCTCTTAAAATGGAATTACAAGGAACCCATTTTGGATCTATTGGCTTTATATACTTTAAAATATTTAAAAGTCTATGTGCAACGAAATATTCCTTATAATCCTTTGATACCTTACTAAGCACCTTCATAGCTGGCTCCTTTAATACTCCAAGCTCATAAGATAGCTCTGAGTTAAATACAAAGTCTGCCTGCTCTTGGTATGGATAAATCCAACGGAATTCTCCCCTTCTTACTGAAGGCCACATTTCGATGGTCTTTCTTGGATCACTGTTTCTATCTCTAAAGTCACGTACAAGCCTTCTAAGTAATCTTACATCAGTCATTGAAATAGGTGTTTCAGCATCAATATGAAGCTGTGACTGAGGAGCAATATATATTCTATATTTATTGTCAGCTGGAATTGAACGAGATAGATCATCGTTTAACGCATGAATTCCTTCGATCATTATAGGTTGATTCTTTTCAAGCCTTATAGGACTTCCAAACTCACGCTCGTGAGTCTTGAAGTTAAATATTGGAAGCGAAACCTCCTCACCCTCAATTAGCTTAAATATTTGCTCGTTAAATAGATCAATATCTAAAGCCTCAATATGCTCATAATCAGGCTTTCCATCCTCATCCAGAGGATAATTACCACTTGTCTTATAATAATTGTCTAAAGATATCATTAAAGGCTTTATACCAAGAGATGTAAGCTCGATTCTAAGTCTATTTGTAAATGTAGTCTTACCACTTGATGAAGGTCCTGCAACACAAATAAGCTTAATATTTTCAATATCCTGGAAAATATTTTTACCAAGCTCTGCAAGTAGGTTGTTATGCTTTGTCTCGCAAAGGTTGATAAGCTCACCAGAATCCCCATTTTCGACGATTTTATTGAACTCAGATATATATGCCGCACCTGTGATATTTCCCCACTTATTTGCATCCTTTAAATACTTACCAAGTACTGTCTCATTAACAAAGCGTGGAATCTCTCCATTAAGCTCTGCACGAGGGTATTGGATAATGATTCCTGGTGTGTATAGATTTAGCTTAAACTTATCAATAAATCCTGTAGATGGAACTAGGTAATTATGCATGTAATTATAGTATCCATTAAGCTCATAGGAATTAACATTATCACTTTCTCTATAATCTATAAGATCATGCTTAGTCTTAAGCCCCTCAGCCTCATATATTTTCTTGGCCTTCTCATGGCTTAAAACAACCCTATTAATCACTAAATCCTTAGCTATAAGCTCATTCATCTTATTCTCAATCATTCTAATTAAATCAAAATCTACTGGATGCTTAATACCAACAGGCTGTGCAAATAGTGATCTTGATATAGAGTAATTATAAATTACCTTACTGTCTGGGAATAGCTCATGTAGGGCATATGAGAATAAATATCGAAGGGATGCCTGATATACAAAGCAAGCATCAGAGTTCTTCAAATCTAAGAACTCAATCTTTGAATCTCCCTTAACTACAAATGTAAGCTCAAAAAGCTTATTATTAACAACTGCACACATATAGTTTTTATATTCGTAGGGCTTAAACTCCTTTAAGATATTAAGAACTGTTTCATAATTCTTAAATTCCTTTTTCTCTCCGAATGCTTCAATAATCATTTAAATCAACTCCTCATTTCAAATCATATCTAGTTATATAAATAATAAAATCTATTTTATAAATATAAATTATCTAGTTATTAAAACAAGATACCTTTTGAAATATTATTTTCTGCCTTTATTATACCATATAAAGCTTTTTAGAGGTTAAAAAGGGTGTTTTTTAGAAAAATATTTAAAATACGGCCTATTTTAGAGGCGTTTTAGATGCAGCGCTAACAAGAACACGAAAAAACATGAAAAACGCCTAAAATGGCCCTTAAATCCGGGCATTTTTAGGCTACTTTGATGCAATACTCATGAATTTTTATATTTTGATCATTTCAAATTATATCTTTTTAATTAAATTAGATTTAACATTTATTTATAATCTATAACCTAGTAATATAAACTAGATAGGTTTTGAAATTATTTTTCTTCTAATTCATATGCTAGTATATCAGATAATATGTATTTTGCGGTATCTGTTAAATCATCATTTAATAATTTATCGTTCCATAATCTTACAATTCTATTTTCCGTTGTGTATTGAAGACTTTTTATTATTCCTGATATTTTGTATATGCTAGTATCTTCTACTAATTCTCTATGGTTAGTTATTATTTCATTTTTTAATATTACTGAGCTTTGATTTCTGTTAGCATCTAAGTAGTTGTTTAGGTTATTATATATTGATGGAAGTTTATTAAACAACAAACTTTCAAAATTATCATATACATACTTATCCTTCATAGAATTTGCATAGTATGGTGTTATTGTACCATCAAGTGGGTTTACATAAAGGTGATTCAATTCATCAATATCTACTATACTTCCATGAATTCTTCCGTGCCCTCCGATTTTAGATACCTCTTTTGAAATGGTCTTTAGGTAATCTGCATATTTTTTTAAATAATCATTAACGCTTTTTACATATTTATCTAAATTTTCATAAAAGTACTCAAGTGAATGTTGCCCTATTTTTTTCATTCTTCCACCATTTAGTAACAAAATATTATCATTATTTCTTTTAACCATAAACATATATGCGCCCATTTTTTTAATCATATAAATTTTTTTGAACGGCCTATTAAAGTTTATTCTTAAGGATTTACCATTATAAAACATTAAATATTCCATTTTTGAAATTTCATATATACCATCTTTATATTCAGAAAAAAAATCTGATGTGTCATTTATATAAAAATATTTTAAATATATATTTTTCCCATAATAACCAATCTGATTATCTGAAAAATAATGCTTATTATCTTTGTTTAATATAAAATTATTATGATTATGTCCACTTACATAATAAAATCTATCAAATGGCTCTTTATCATTAGACCAGTCCTGTAACGGCATGTGTGTCATGATAATCACATTTTTATCATATAAGGCTTGTTTTACTTTTTGATATAAAAAATCAATTTTTTCACTTTCTAAAATCTCTTCATCTCTCGTGATTACATTTTGATATATTCCTTTATTTGCATTAAAAATAGGGTTTCTTCCAGAAAAGCCTATTCCACCAAATATAATTAACTGAGCATTTTTTAGTTTATTACGAATTGTTGCAACAGAATATGTCTTCAAATTATTATATGTTATTTCATGAAATCTATATTCTTGATAAAAGTACAAATTATTATGTACTAAATGTATTCCGTTGCAACTTAGTAACAAATTATATTTATTTACAATTTGATCAAGTGTTAAATCTGAAAAAGGCCAAAGCTCATGATTACCTAAAGTTACAAACATATCACATATTGTATTTTTAGTTTTTTTAGCTTGTAATAATGATCGAATAAAATATTCATAATGATAATAATTATTAGAAATATCGCCAGTTATAAGAGCAATTTTGATAGGATTTTTATAAATATTTTCCGAAATAATGTGATTAACATTCATAATATCATCTATCGTAGTGCATCCGTTATTCTTATATCTTGATTGAAGATGAATGTCAGAAATATAGCCAACATTGCTTTCATAACTTTCCATAACACTAACATTTTGAACATTTGAAGTTTTTAGTTCATTATTCTTTGAGATTTCAAATTCTTTATAATTATCATAAGTTATTTCTGACATAATTACCACCTCACTGCCTAATATGATTGTAGCACATAATTAAATCAGTTTCTTAATAAAATTCATAAAAAAATACCCCTAAGTCTTTCTAGATTTACTCTAGTCCAACTTTAGGGGTACTCTTCAAAGCTACCTTCTGTTATTCAAAGGTATTATGAGTAAACTTTGAACGATAGATATCCTTTTTGATACAAAGAATTAAACAAATTATAGATACGATTTCTACTAGTGAATAAACACTAACTCCTAGTACATAGGCAACCTCATAGCCATCTATAAGCTTTCTTGCGTAACGAACGATATTATAAATACCATAGGCCATGACTATAGCAACTATTACATATCTTAATACTGTCCAAATCTTATTCCTCATCGTTATCATCTCCAAATAGGTTTACTGTTTTAAACGGAATGTCTCCATCATTTTTCTTCTTAGGCTCAAAATCATTCATCTTCTTACGAACGATAGTTGATGATGAGCTCTTCTTTACTACTGAATCATTTGTCTCAATGATTTCTGGCTTTTCTGCTTCAGTGCTTACTGATGCAAGAATTGCGTCTAAATCTGAGATTACTGATTTAGTTGATTTAGTATTAGCCTTAATCTTTGGCTCATCCTGTACAAAGTCATTTGAGAATAGATCCATTGGATTCTCATTTTGTAGTAGGTATGCGTCATCTACATCAGCATCCATTACCTCAGGGCTTGCAACAAACATAAGGGTTGGTACTCCAAGCTCCTTATTTAGAACCTGCTTACCAGCATCTGCTACATTATACTTAAAGTCAAATACCTTTAGTGTATCATTTCCGTTTGTGTAGCATACATTTAAATCTACATTTTCCTTATATTGGTTTGGTGTAAGCTTTTTAGCATCAACTAGCACATGAGGGTTAGACTTAATCTTCTTTATTACTGCAGATGAGCTACGTCCTCTTGCAGATAGATTTAATTCCTCAACCTTCATTCTCTTAATAAATCCTCTTGATGTAAGTAGGAGGATATCATCATCCTTATTTGCATAGAATGAAGATACTACCTTATCATTTGGCTTAAGCTTTAATGACTTAAGTCCAGATGCTGCTGTACCATACATTGGTACATCAAGGGCTCTATAACGGATACACTCACAGTTCTTTGTAGCACAAATGATTTCCATAGGCTTAGTTATCATATCAACTGAAACTAGGGCATCATTTGCACCTATCTTCATACACTTAACAGCCTTAGTCCATCTCTTAAGCTCAAAGGACGCAAGTGCTGTTTGCTTGATTGCTCCGTCAGCTGTGGCTAGTAATAATGTCTTATTATCTGTAAATGATTCAATCTTAAATACCTGGATGAACTTCTCCTTTGGAACGATTGTGATAATGTTATTTATAAACATTCCAGCGTCCTTAGCCTTACATTCATCAATCTTATAAACTGGAAGGCTACAATAGTTTCCACCATCGCTAAATAATAGTAGGGTATCTAGTGTTGATACATCCTCGCTAAATACTACTGAATCATTTGGCTTAATGTTATTATTTGTAGACATTGACCAAGCCTTAAGTGATATTCTCTTGATATATCCATCACGAGTTACAACTACGTGAACAGTTTCCTTAGAAATTAGGTCAGTCTCATCAATCTTAAGATCAGTTACATCAGCATTAATAGCTGTTCTTCTTTCTTGATTGATATCCTTACCCATTTCAATAAGATCATGCTTAATTTCCTTTAATAGCTTCTTTTCAGAGCCAAGGATTTCCTCATATCTTGCGATATTTGAAACTAATGTGTCATGCTCCTCCTGTAATGCTACAACGTCGGTATTAGATAATCTATATAATTGCATTGTAATGATGGCCTCTGATTGACGCTCAGTAAACTGGAACTTATCAATTAGGTTTTGCTTTGCATCGGCTCTATTTGCAGACTTACGAATTGTTGCAATTACCTCATCAAGAATAGATACCATTCTTATAAGTCCATCAACAACCTCAAGCCTTGCCTCAGCCTTGGCCTTATCATATTGAGTTTTATTAGTAAATACTTCCTTTTGGTGATCGATATAGGCATCAAGGATTCTTAAAACTCCTATACGCTCAGGTCTACGGTTGTTAATTACAACCATGTTGTATTTAAGGTTTACCTGAAGGTCAGTATTCTTTAATAGATAGTTCATATTAGCCTGTGCATTTGCACCCTTCTTAAGGTCAATTGCAATTCTTAGTCCTGATCTATCTGACTCATCTCTTACCTCAAGCACATCCTCTATTTTATGATCAATACGCATTTGATCAATTTTTTCAACAGTCTTAGCCTTGTTAGTATCATATGGGATTTCAGTAATAACAATTCTTTGCTGATCCTTACCCATTTCCTCGAACTCATACTTACATCTTACAATAACAGATCCACTACCTGTATTGAAGGCCTCTCTTATACCATCAAGACCCTCAATAATACCTCCTGTAGGGAAGTCTGGTCCTGGCATAATTTCAAGTAAATCATCTAGTGTCATATTAGGATTTTCAATACGAGCAATAGTCGCATTTATAACCTCACTAAGGTTATGAGTTGGGATATATGTAGCAAATCCTGATGAAATACCCATAGCACCATTAACTAATAGATTTGGGAATAGACCTGGTAAAACAGTTGGCTCCATTTCCTCCTCATCAAAGTTTGGTACAAAAGGTACAGTATTCTTATCAATATCCTTTAATAGATAGTCGGCATTTTTAGATAATCTTGCCTCAGTATAACGCATTGCGGCAGCTCCATCACCATCAATAGAACCGTTGTTACCATGCATATCAATTAAGGTAACTCCCATCTTCCAATTTTGTGAAAGGTGAACCATTGCGTCATAAATTGAAGAGTCTCCGTGTGGGTGATACTTACCCATAACCTCTCCTACAATACGCGCAGACTTCTTATATGGAGACTTAGATGTAATACCCATCTTATTCATTCCATATAAAATACGTCTTTGAACTGGCTTTAAACCATCACGTACATCTGGAATAGCACGGTCCTGGATGATATATTTAGAATAACGTCCAAATCTATCTCCAATGACATCCTCTAGCTTTTCATATTCAAATGTTTCATTAATATATTTATCTAGTTTCTTTTTAATATCTGCCATGGCCTACTACTCCTCACTATCGCTTTCCTCTAATGTGAATGATACGTGATTTTCAAGCCAGTTACGACGTCTTTCAGCATCATCACCCATTAGAATCTCTACTTGAGACTCAGCCTCATCCTCGTTTTCAATTCCAACCTTAATTAAGCTTCTTGTCTCTGGGTTCATAGTAGTTTCCCATAGCTGCTCTGCACTCATCTCACCAAGTCCCTTGAAGCGTTGAACCATATAGTTCTGGCATCCCTTAGTAATTGAGGCAAGCTCCTCATTAGTCCATGCGTAGATAATTTCTTCCTTTTTACCACGCTTTGTAATCTTAAATAGAGGTGGTCTAGCAATAAATACTCTACCTGCCTCAATCATAGGCTTCATATATCTAAAGAAGAATGTTAATAATAGAACCTGAATATGAGCTCCGTCATCATCGGCGTCGGTCATGATTATAATTTTATTATAATTACTCTTCTTAATATCAAAGGCATCTCCATACTCTGCACCAATTGTATAAATCATTGTTGCAAGCTCTTGGTTTTGTAAAGCTGCCTCCTGTGCCTTTTTCTCAGTATTTAAAACCTTACCACGAAGTGGAAGGATTGCTTGGAATCTTCTATCTCTTCCATTCTTTGCAGAACCTCCGGCAGAATCTCCCTCTACTAGGAATAGCTCATTTATTTCCTTATTCTTAGCCTGTGCAGGAGCAAGCTTACCAGAAAGGTTTACTTCCTTCTTATCCTTCTTAAGATTTAAGGCATCTTTTCTAGCCTTACGTGCAGCCTCACGAGCACGTGAATTAAGAAGGGCACGATTAATAACTGCCTCAGCAAATGACTTATTTTCAAGTAGGTAGAATGAGAACTTCTCATATAAAACCTGGTCTACAACAACCTTTGCAGAAGGTGTACCAAGCTTACCCTTTGTTTGTCCCTCAAACTCTAATAGCTCCTCATTAATTCTTACATTTAAAACTGTTGTAGTTGAGCATCTAAGATCTGCTCCATCTAGATTAGGATCCTTATCCTTAAGTAGATTAAACTTACGAGCATAATCATTGAATGCCTTAGTTAAGGCAGTCTTAAATCCAACCTCATGAGTTCCTCCATCACGAGTACGGACGTTATTTGCAAATGAAACTAAGGTTTCATCATATTCTTCAATGAATTGGAAGGCACATTCAACCTCAATACCATCAGCCTTACCCTCAAAGAAGGCTACTGGGAAGGCACTGTGCTTATTTTGATTTAAGAAGGATACATACTCACTAATTCCATTCTCATAATGGAACTCCTCCTTCTTTGATGATCTTAAATCAATTAAAATCATCTTAAGTCCCTTAATTAAAAAGGCACTTTCTCTTACTCTTTCACGAATTGTATCATATGAGAAGATAGTTGTAGTAAAGATAGCCTCATCAGGCTTAAATGTAACAGTAGTTCCTGTTCTTCTAGTATTACCTAAAACCTTAGCAGGAGTCTTTACATGACCACCCTTTTCAAACTCAATCTCATGAATCTCTCCATCACGGTAAGACATAACCTCCATATATGTAGATAAGGCATTAACAACAGATGAACCTACTCCATGTAGACCTCCTGAAACCTTATATCCACCATCCTCAGAGAACTTACCTCCAGCATGTAGCTGAGTATAGATAACCTCCATAGTATTCTTACCAGATGCGTGCATACCACAAGGCACTCCACGTCCGTTATCAATTACTGTAATGGAATTGTCCTTATTAATTTGAACTGTAATCTCTCTTCCGTAACCTGCTAATGCCTCATCAATAGCATTATCAACAATCTCCCAAACCAAGTGATGTAATCCTCTTGCATCAGTTGAACCAATGTACATACCTGGTCTTTTTCTAACAGCCTCGAGTCCCTCTAATATTTGTATCGAACTGTCATCATACTTTTGAGCCATATTTATCACCCTTTAAAAAAATTAAAAATACATAATTATCTTAACATAAAACCGCCTTTTACTCAATAAGTAAAGAGGATGAAAAAGGTAAAAAAATTCATCAATTAAATTGATATTGTAGTAAGTTTAAAGTATAATTAAGTCGTAATAATATGATAGCGGGGTAATTTTTATGCTACTTACTTCATTTGCCCAAAGCCTTACACTCACAATTTTAATGTGTGTGTTTGCATATTTCATAGGAGCAATTCCTAATGGATTATGGGTAGGAAAGAAATTTAAAGGAATTGATATTAGAGATTATGGATCTGGAAATATCGGTACCACAAACTCAATTAGAGTATTAGGAAAGAAGCTAGGATTCTTTGTCTTCTTCCTTGATGTATTAAAGGGAATGCTTGCAATATTTATAGTAGAGTTTATCTTAGAGCCTTGTGGAGTTATGGACTCTAAGGTACCATATATAATATATGGTTTATGCTCAATATTTGGACATGCATTCTCAATATTCTTAAAGTTCAAGGGAGGAAAGAGCGTAGCTGCATCCCTTGGAGTTGTAATAATACTAACACCAATACCTGCATTAGCATGCTTAATAGTATTTGGAATAGTATTACTTTTAACAGGATATGTATGCCTATGCTCATCTGCAGCAGCTATTGCTGTAGTTGTAACTGTATGGATCCTTCACTTCTTCGGAATGGATAGCGGATGGATACTTGAACAACCACCTCTATATTTATGTATAGTATATTCAGTTGTCGCATGCTTCTTAATTTATAAGCATAAGTCAAACTTTATAAGACTATATCATGGTACAGAAAACTGCTTCAAAAAGAAAAAGAATAAAACTCAAGAGGTTTCAGAGCCTACTGAAACACAAAATAATACAGATAACAAGAATTAATAAAATTAAAAAAATGTTTAAAAGGGAGGACAACATGAAGAAAAAAGTTTTAATTATTATTTCAGCAATTATTTTAGTTTTAGCAATTTTATTTATTCCAATTCCTAAAACCTATAAGGACGGAGGAACTAAGGAATATAGCGCCTTAACCTATAAGGTAGTTAAGTGGAATGTATTAGAGATTGATGAAGAAACAGAGACTTCATCAAGGTTTAAGTGCACAAAGGTATATGGTATGCCTGACTGCTGGAAGGATTACGATGAGCTATTAGAAATGGCCAAGGAATCTAGTAATTAAGCCATTTATATGGCTTTTTTATTTGTCAAAAAAGAAAAAAGGGATGCACATGCATCCCCAAGTAGACCTTAAGTCTACTCTTCTTTTACTTATTGTCCTCGAATGACTTCATAACGGCACGAACCTGCTTCTCTGAAGCTGTTCTTCCCATTTGCTTAAACATAGCACGAATTTGATTCTCATTAATAGGTGGATTCTTCTTTAAATAATTCTTGAAAACCTTACGAGAAATAAAGAATCCTGCAATAGCTCCAATCAATAAGCAAACAATCATACCAACGATTCCTTGCCATACCTTCATTCCAGATAAAATAATAAATAATGTCATCTTATAACACTCCTAACAAAACATATTTTACTTTAAAAAAACGCTTTAATCAATATCTTTATTAAATATTTAATTTTTAAATGGATATCTTTACTTTATTTGTATGTTTTGTTATAATAAAATTAGCAAAAGGAGGATATTTGCTTATGCCAAGAAAAGTAGATGAATCAGCTTGCATCTCTTGTGGAACTTGTACTGGAGAGTGTCCAGTAGGAGCTATCACTTTAGAGAGTACTGCTCATGTAAATCCTGACCAATGCATCGACTGTGGTGCTTGTGAGGCTGCATGTCCAGTAGGAGCAATTTCTGAGGAATAATTTTTGTAAAGAAGGTATGCATTTGCATACCTTTTTTCATGCTATAAAATATTATCATTTGAGAATGAATAAAAGTTATTCTTACCTATAATTATATGATCAATTAGTATAATATCTAATGTCATAAGCGCATCCCTAAGACTCATCGTCATACCTATATCTGACTTTGATGGCTTAGAGTCTCCTGATGGATGATTATGAGCGATAGCTACTGCATATGCACCACACATTACAGCATCCCTTATAATCCTTTCCTTTGGTACAATAACATCTCTAACTCCACCTACCTGATAAAGCTTCTCCTTTATGATTCTAAGCTTAGCATTTAAATATATTACATAAACCTCCTCGAAGCACTTATTCTCCATTATAGGCCTTATATGCTTATAAAGCTTTTGTGATGAATCATATGAGGTATTATCTCCCTCATATGCCATAGCTCTTTTACAAAGCTCAAAGGCAGATAGTATTATACAGGCCTTAGATTCCTTTATTCCATCAATCCTTGTAATTTCATCATATGAGATATTAAGAAGCCTTTTAAGGCCTTCCTCGTCCTTTAAAACCTCATTTGCGATATCAATTGCACTTCTATTCTTATCTCCACATCTTAAAAGTATGGCAAGTAGCTCGCTATTAGTTAAAGCCTCTACTCCATTTTTAATGAGCTTCTCTCTTGGACGCTCATTTTTATTTATATCCTTTATTTTCAAATTAATCACCCATATATAATATTGCAAGAAATTATATACTTTTACTAAATAAAAATAAAAAAGGTATCATGACAAAGCATGATACCTATATATTACATTATTAATCCCGCAACAATTACAAGAGTTAAAAATCCCCAGATAGCTCCAGCTCTTGTTCTCTTACCTCCAAATAGGGTTGCAATTATAAGTCCAAAGAAATTAAAGATAAATCCTAATAAAAATCCATGAACAATAGATCCACCTGGATATGAGGTTGTATAGTTAAACTCAGGCTCACGCGCTGTTCTAAAAATATAACCACATCTAGGACATGCTCCATTAGTAACATTATTTATAGAATGGCACTGTGGACATATCTTTCCATAAAAGTATGTATTGTTAGCATATGGATTTTGTCTATAATTATAGCCTTGGCTTGCTTGTCCTGGGTTATTATATGACATATCATACATAGCTCTTTTATCCTTGTCTCCAAGAGTTTGATAAGCTTCATTTATATCCTTAAACCTTTGTTCAGCATCTGGCTCAGTAGAAACATCTGGATGATACTTCTTAGCAAGTGCTCTATAGGCCTTCTTTATATCTTCATCAGTTGCATTTTTATCTACACCAAGTATACTATAATAATTCTTGCTCATAAAAACACCTACCTTTGATATTTATTATATAAATAATTATCGCTTATTTCAAGAAATATACTATGTGAAATTATGTAAAAAAAAGACTCAATATTGAGTCTTAGTATGATGAATATCCACTTGCAACAAGTATTACTCCAAGGATTGCTTGAATTACAAATCCAAAGATAGCACCCTTCTTTGTATCAGATTTTCCTACAACAAGAGCAATAATAAGTCCAATTAGCCCTAAAAGGAATCCTAATACAAATCCTCCTACTAAGGTACCATTATCAACTGGCTGAGCTCCATTAGGATTTCCGTATGGATTTCCATAAGGATTGTTATTCATATTATTATAAGGCTGTCCTGTAACGAACTCATTACCACAGTTATGGCAGAACTTCTCGTTATCATCACAGCTACATCCACATCTTGAACATGTTTTCATTTAAAAATAACCTCTTTTCTTTTTAAAAAATATAACTAAATTATACAAGATATTTAGCTTTTATAAAAGACTAATCTTCAATTTCTTTTATAACCTTACCTATATTTGAAGATATCTTTGATATAGTAAGGCTTCTTTGGCTTTCATCTTTTGATGCAAGCTCTGAGGCTCTTCCAAGAATAAATGATGAAAGACCTACATTTTTAATATCAAGTCCATTTGATGCGATAGCACCAGCAAGTATTCCAGATAATGCATCTCCTGATCCTCCCTTTGCAAGGCCAGTATTACCAAAGCTAGATATCATTAAATGTGTGCCATCAGTAATAATAGTTGAGGCTCCCTTTAATAAAAGGGTTATATTATATTTCTTTGCAAAAGCTTTAGCAAAATCTATTGGATTATCAAATATATCCTTAACCAATACACCAGATAATCTTTCTGCCTCCTTTGGATGAGGAGTAAGTATAATATTTGGCTTATGATTTAAAAGAATATCTACACCATATTTTGATATGGTATTTAATGCGTCCGCATCAATAATTAAGGTTTTATCATAATTATGAATTAGATAATCAAGGGTCTTATATAAATCTTCTGATACTCCCATACCCATACCAATAGATATAGCATCACTTGATGCGATTATTTTATCTAATTCACTAGGATTATACTTAATAAATCCATCCTTATCACTAAGCTGTGATACTATAAGCTCTGGAAATCTTAGAGCGTATAATTCATATAATGATTTTGGTACATATAAATATGAATATCCTACACCCATCATAAACTGATTTAAGGCATTATATGAAATATATGAGGCACCAGCATAATCCCTAGAGCCTGCAATAATTGAAGCTCTACCAAAGCTTGATTTATTGCTGTTTCTATCTCTTTTTTTAAGTATTCCCTTAAAATCTGCTTCTTCATTTATATGTATAATATCCTTTGGCTCATCCATTCCAATCTTAATGGTCTCAAGTCTTTTATATGAATCAAGACCATCCTGAAGGAATAGCCCAAGCTTTGGGTATTCAACAGTGATTAATAAATCACTTCTTATAAACTCACCCAAATGTAGTCCATTATCTGTATTTATACCTGTTGGCATATCAAGTGAGACAACTCTTATATCTAATTCGTTTATTTCCTTTATTAAAGGTATTAAATCATCCTTTAAAGGCGTTTTTTGATTATTTCCAAGTATTCCATCAATTATTAAATCATAGTCCTTAAATATAGGATTTTTTATAATATTTCCCTTAAATCTTTTAAGGTTTATTTTAGAATCCTCATTTTTGACCTCTGAAATTATAAAGGCTGATACATTTATACCCTTATCTAGAAGATATCTTCCAACAACTAGGGCATCTCCACCATTTCCTCCACTTCCTACAAGAAGTAAGACATTTTTTGGTGTGTAATAGGATAAAATGATGGATGCCATCTTACATCCAGCATCCTCCATTAAATTAATTGAACCCTTCTTTATACAGGTATTATTATCAATTCTTCTAATTTCATCTGATGTAAGTGCGTCCATCACAATTCACCTCACATATTAAAAAGTATTCTTCCAAGCCTTATACATGTAGATCCTGAAGAAATGGCGTCCATATAATCCTCACTCATTCCCATTGAAAACTTAGAAAGATTATAATGATGACCTATTTCAACAACTCTTTTAAATAAGGCCTTCTTTTCATTATCTGTCATATCTGGCTCAGTCATAGCCATAAGACCTATGATATTTATTTTAGGATAATTTGTTCTAATCTCGTTTATAAATTGGTCTAAATCCTTTTCAAGAACTCCATCCTTTAAAGGATTATCTACAAGCTTAAGCTCGATATAGCAATCAAGTGGAGTCTCTCTTTTATTATTGATGATTTTTGCAAGCTCTATGGAATCTAGAGAATGAAGAACATCAATATCATTTATAATTTTTTTAGCCTTATTACGCTGTAGATGACCAATGAAATGCCATCTTGCACCTAAACCCTTAAGATTTTGGTGCTTACGAATAAAGGGCTCTACTCTATTTTCACCAAATGAGGTAATACCTGCGTTATATAAATCCTTCATTGCGTCCTCTGAGATATACTTAGTGGCAGCAACGATTTCTACATTACCTACCTCATTTAGAAGAGATTTAATTTTATCCTTATTAATTGTTAAATTAGGATTTTCCTCAATATACAATTTAATCACCTAAAGCCTTTAAATATTTCTTGGCAAGATACTTTGCCATTGGAAGATTTTGATCAAGATAGTTTCCACATTCCTCAGGCTTAGCACCAGGAATTTCTCCTTCAAAATCTCTTATAAAGCGGAAGCAATCAATTACATCCTTTTTAACATCATCTGCTGTAAGCTCACCCTTATAGATTAGATAAAATCCAGTTCTACATCCCATAGGTCCAAAATACATTGTCTTATCCTTATGATAGTTTCTAAAGTATGTAGCTGCTAGATGCTCTATGGTGTGAATCTCTGCAGTATTCATAACTGGCTCAAAGTTAGGTCTTGTAACTCTTAAGTCAAAGGTTGTGAACTTAAATCCATCCATTGTATCCATTCTTGATACATAAAGTCCAGGAAGTAGAGTCATATGATCTACGGTAAAGCTTGTTATTTTTTCCATTATTTAATTCCGTCCCTTCTAATTATTTCAATTAGCTCCAATGGATCCTTTGAATAATAATCAGCATTTATGTCATGTGCTATATCTAGAGTCATTACAGCTCCTCCTACAAAAATAGGGCACATTCCATCTATCTTTTTAAGCTCCTTAATAGTCTCTGCCATATTTGTAACTGTTGTAGTCATTAAGGCACTTAATCCAATTGCCATTGGATTATATTTCTTATAGGCCTCAAGGATAGCTTCTGTTGGTACATCCTTTCCTAAATCAATTACATTATATCCATATGACTGAAGGATTACACAAACGATATTCTTTCCAATATCATGAATATCTCCTCTAACTGTTGCCATAATCATTGGTCTTGAATCAGTTTCCTTTTTAGGGAAATTATCCTCAATAACTGCAAAGGCCATCTTTGCAGCCTCAGCAGACATCATAAGCTGTGGAAGATAAATCTTTTGCTTATCAAATAATACTCCAACCTCATTTAGGGTAGGTATTAGGATATCATTTATTATAGACATTGGATCTGTTGTCTTTAATGTTTCAAGAGTTTTAGCCTTGATTTCATCCTTTAATCCAATTCTTACAACCTCAGCAAGACTCATAGATGAGGCCTGAGCTTGAGGCTGTGCCTCTACATTTGATTGCTTTGAAATATAGTCTACAGAGTTTTCATCAATGTTATATAAAACCTTATAGGCATATATTGTATTCATCATCTCTGTATCATTTGGATTAATAATTGGCATATTTAATCCCTTTTGCATTGCAAGAGCTAAGAATGTTCTATTAAGCAGTGGTCTATTTGGAAGACCAAATGAGCAGTTTGAAACTCCAAGAGCAGTTCTTACTCCAAGCCTTGTTGTTACAAGCTCTAGCGCCTCTACGGTTTCCTTTACAAGCTTTTGCTCTGATGATGCTGTAAGAGTAAGTGTATCAATAATAATTCTATTCTTTTCTATACCATACTTATCCTTTGCATAATCAACAATACGCTTAGCAATCTTATATCTATCCTCTGCTGTTTGAGGAATTCCTGCAGAATCTAGTGCTAGTCCTAAAACAGTACATCCATACTTTTTAGCAATAGGGAATACTCTATCCATTACCTCCATCTCTCCATTTACAGAGTTTAGGATAGGAAGTCCATTAGCATAACGAGCACCAATCTCCATTGCATCCTTATTAGATGAGTCAATTTGGAATGGAAGGTTTATAACCTCTAAAAGCTTAGTTAAAGCCTCCTTCATAGTCTTTGGCTCATCAATCATAGGAACTCCAACATTTAAGTCTAATAAATCAGCACCTGCATTAACCTGCTTAATACCTTCTTGTAAAAGATAATCATAGTTTCCTGCAGCTAGTGCCTCCTTAAGCTTTTTCTTTCCTGTTGGGTTTAATCTTTCTCCACAGACCTGAACATCCTTTATCTCTACAAGATTTGTTGCGGAGCAGCAAATAGTCTTATAAGGATTTTCCTTCATTAAAATAGGCTTTCCCTTATGCTCTGTTAGGGCGTGGATAAACTCTGGATCTGTTCCACAGCATCCACCCATAATAGCCACTCCCATCTCATAGAACTTATCATATGCAGATGTAAAGTCAGTAAGCTTTAAATCATAGATAGTAACTCCCTTAAGGATTCGTGGAAGTCCACGGTTAGCCTGAACAATTACAGGTGTATGAGATGTCTCTAAAATCTTTCTTACAATAGGCATTAAATCCCAAGGACCAAGTGAGCAGTTAACACCAAGGGCGTCAACTCCAAGTCCTTCAAGGGTATATGTCATAATCTCAGGAGTTGAACCTGTAAGGGTTCTTCCACTTTCATCAAAGGTCATAGTTGCATATATAAGCTTACCCTCTGAGTTTTCCTTTACAGCAAGTATACAAGCCTTAATTTCATAAAGATCACTAAATGTTTCAATAATATATCCATCTACTAAATCCTTAGTTACTAAAACTATTTCCTTAAAGCACTCATATGCCTCATCAAAGGATAGGTCACCAAGTGGCTGTAATAGTCTTCCAATAGGACCAATATCAAACATAATCTTTTGACCCTTAGCTGCGGCCCTAGCACAGGCTATGGCAGCCTCTGCCATTTCCTTTACGCTATATTTAGAGTCCTTCATCTTTATTGGATTTAAACCAAATGAATTACAAGTAATGTAATCACATCCAGCCTCTACATAAGCCTTATGAATATCTGTAATAATTTCTGGATGTGTAATATTTAATTCTTCAGGAACCTCTCCAGCCTTCATACCACGCTTTTGAAGCTCTGAACCAAATCCACCATCAAATATTTCTACTCCTTGTAGCATGTTGTCCCATCCCTTCTATACTCACATTTTCCCATTCTAACGCAGCCACTGCAGCTCTTACGAGCATTATTTCCAATAGCTACAATTCCAATCATACTCTTAAGTGGTACCATAAGACCACTTGATAGGAAGTTTATTCCTAAATATTTAGTAACATTTAGATATTTTGCGGCCTCCTGGTTATCAAGAAATGATGTACCAGAATATCCTGGGCAAAATCTAAATGAAAGCTTCTCATATTGAAGCTTTGTTTTCTCATACATATCTGCCATCTCTTCAATATAGGCAGATGCAGTGCAGTCAAAAATAACTGACTTAGTCATATCAGTCTTTTCATATAGTGATAGCCTTCTATCAACCGCAATACCAAGAGTGGTTGCGACTAAAAGATATGATGATGCACCACTAAGATACTTCATATAGGCCTCATTCTTTAATAAGAATGGAAGTGGCTCACTATATTCCTGATAGATGTATTTGAAGCTTGCAAGTGACTTAACCTCTTCTATACATTCATCTATTAACTTTAATGTTTTTGGATCTGGCTCTACATTACGATATCCCAGATATTTAAAGATTAAGTCCTTGTTCAATCTACTTCATTTCCTTTTCAAACACATGTGCCATCTTGTCATATATTTCCTTGGCATTGTTAAAATTATTTAAGATATAGATATGAATTCCATCTACATCGTTGGCAAGAAGGTCTAGAATCTGAGATACGGCATAATTAATACCAATCTCACGAATAGCCTCCTTATCATCCTTAAAACGCTCTATCATAGCTCTAAGTGTTAGAGGTACTGCAGCTCCTGTAAGCTTTACAGTACGCTCAACAGAGGCCTTTGTAGTAAGTGGCATAATACCTGGAATAATAGGTACTGTAATACCAATCTTTCTAGCCTCTCTTATTAAACGATAGAAATAATTATTATCATAGAATACCTGAGTAATTAAGAACTCAGCTCCACTATCTTGCTTCTTCTTAAGATTTAATAAATCCTCATATAGAGTGTCACACTCTGTATGACCCTCTGGGTAGCAGGCACCTGCAAGACAGAAATTATATTTATTCTTCTTAATATAATCCATTAAATCTGTTGCATGTGGGAAATCCTTACAATACTCAATATCTAAATCCTTTGGCTTATCTCCTCTTAGGGCTAGGATATTTTCAATACCCTTACCCTTTAAATCCTTTAAGACATTAAGGATTTCCTCTGGTGTTGAAGGACCACCTGTAAGGTGGGCAAGTGGTTCAATATGAGCAGTATTCTTTAAGTAATCTGCAATAACTGCTGTATTCTTACTATTATTACCACCAGCACCATAGGTAACTGATATAAAGTCTGGATTGAACTTTTTAACCATATCTATTGTTCTAAATAGATTTTCAAGATCATCCTCTCTTCCCTTCTTTGGAGGGAATACCTCAAATGATAAAGTTTTCTTCTTTTTTAATATTTCTGATATCTTCACAAATAACACCTCATTATACATTTTTAATTATAACAAAAATAAAACCTTTTTACATTAAAAACATTTATTTATTTAAAATAAATGAAAAATATAATATAATTAATCTATGAGGTGTTAGAATTATGATTAAAATTAGCTATAGAGCACATGATTATGGAAAAGGTACTGCAGAGAGTGTTGCCAAGAAGGTTGCTTCTCATAAGCTTACAGCAGTACAGCTTGTAATTAATAAGTGTATTGAAGGAGAAAGTGGACTTGCAGGAACCTTAAATCCTGAAAAGTGTAAGGCATTCTATAAGGCATTTGCTGATGAGGGTCTTGAGATTTCTCTACTTGGAGCCTACTTCAACCCAGTTCATTCAGATAAGAATAAGGTTGAGCAAATGATTGCAAAGTTTAAGGAGCATTTAAAGTATGCTAAATACTTCAACTGTAAGTATGTAGGTACTGAGACTGGTTCATTTAACGATGATAAGTGGACATATAATCCTCTTAATAGAACTGAGGAAGCCTTAGCTGAGGATATTAGAATATTTAAGGATCTTGCAGAGTGTGCAAAGGAAAATGACGCATGCCTTGCTATTGAGGGTGCATATGGACATTGTATGTATTCTCCAGATCAATTAAAGAGATTATTTGACGCAATCAATAACGGACATGTAAAGATTACTATTGATATCTACAATTATCTTGATATTTCAAACTACACTGAGCAGGTTGAAATATTTAAAAGAGCAATTGAGCTATTCAAAAATGATACAGTAATCTTCCACCTAAAGGATTTCGTAGTTGATAAGGAAAACAATAAGCTTGTTCAGGTAGGTCTTGGACAAGGGCTTATGAGATGGGATATCTTCTTCCCTATCATCAAGAAGGAATGTCCTAACGCATACCTTACATTTGAGGGTATTAAGCCTGAGGACATTGATTCTTCAATTGAGTGTGTTTATAAATACTATAGATAAAAAAATGGCAGGATTTAATCCTGCCTTTATTTTTAATCTAGCTCTGGCTCAGTAGATATAATCTTCTCCTGTGTTTCCTTCTTTATAGATTGCATCTCCTGATCTAGCTTATAGCTTAGGTTAGCCGCATCTAAAAGCTTTGCTCTATATTTTGTTATAATATCCTCTGGATATTTTTTCTTATAGAATATTTGATGCTCCAAGGATGCCCATGTCTGCATGGCTATAGTTCTAAGCTGTATTTCTACCTTCATAGGTCTTTTCTCCTTTAAAAGGAAGATAGGAATCTCAACTATCATATGTAGTGAACGATATCCATTTGGCTTAGGATTTTTAATATAATCCTTAATCTCTAAAACCTTTATATCATCCTGCTTCTCAATAGCTTCCTTTAGAGTATAAATATCTTCAATAAAGGAGCAGATAACTCTAACTCCTGCAATATCTGTAAGATTATTTTCTATCGCATCTATTGTAAGTGGTAGATTTCTTTTTATAAGCTTATTTAAAATTGATTCAGGGCTCTTTAAACGAGATTGAATTGAATCAATTGGATTTCTATCAGCCATTAGTGAAAACTGCTTATTCAATACCTTAAATTTAGTTTCAACCTCCATTATGGCACATTCATAGTATGCCATAAGCTCCTTAGCCCTAGTAATACGCTCTAAAAACTCAATTCTAAGCTCTGGAGTTACAGTTAAATTAAATGTTTCATTATTCATATTATCACACCCATTCATTACTATCTTAATTATAGCATAAAAAAACCTCACCTTATAGGTGAGATTTATTTTTTAATGGAAATACTCATACCGTCTCCAATTTCATAGTATGTAGTATCATAATTTGGATTATTGTTTAAAAAATCATGGAAGTCACGAAGCTTACGCACTAATCCTCTTAGTGAACGTGACATTAAAGAAGGATCCTTATCTAAAAATCCGTGGAAGCTCATGTTATCACAAATAACTATTCCACCCTTTTTAAGATTCTTCTCATATAGCTCAAAGAAATGCTTATACTGTCCCTTAGCCGCATCAATAAATAGGGCGTCAAACATTACGTTTTCAACATCAGGGTATGCCTCTAGGGCATCCTTAAATATTACGTGTATCTTATCACTAAGTCCTAAGGCCTTTATATTCTTTAGGGCTTCATTATACATACTATCTACACGCTCTATTGTATAAACACATACATCATTAGCTCTTGAAATACGCTCTGCGCTATAGCCTATTGCAGTACCTATTTCAAGAATAGTTTTAACATTATATTTCTTTATAGTATCCTCAAGGAACCTAAGCCCCTCATCAGTTATAATTGGTACACTATTTTCTATAGCATAATCTCTCATCTTCATTTCATATTCATTAAACGAAAGATTAAGGGATTTATCTATATCATGTGAAATATTAATTCCCATTAGTTCTCGTCACATCCATTGCATGAGCAGTCTCCACCGCATGAGCAAGATCCGCATCCTCCGCAAGACTCCTCATACTTATCCTGGTTCTTCTCAAGCCACTCATTTAGGGCATCCTGAAGCATTTCCCACTCCTCATCTGACTCAATATCAGAAAGTGTTCCACGTCCATCCTCCTGTGGGATATAGATGCAGGCACCTGCAGTGTTGCTGTTTGGATCCTTAAATACTACATAATCATGTCCGAAATCATCTGAATGATATGTAAATAAAATTACACATTCAATTTCTCTTCCATCCTCAGTAGTAATAGTAATCATATTATCCTTCATATATTATTCCTCCTTTTATAAAGATTGTAGGTAATCCTCTAGGATTACGACTGCCGCAAGCTCATCCTTCTTTTGATGACGCTTTTCTCGGCTAAGGTTTCCTTCTATCATAGCACGGTCTACAACAACAGTTGTAAGACGCTCGTCCCATAAAACGACCTTAAGATTAGTTCCCTCCTCAAGAAGGGATTTAAAGCTTTGAGATATTTGCGCTCTAATACCCTCATCACCATTCATATGCTTAGGGTAGCCTAAAACTATAACAGATACTCCCTCAGTCTTACAAATCCTTTTTACCTCATTTGCGGCATAGGTGTAATCATCTTCCTTAAATCTTAGAGTAGTATATGTTCTTGCAAGCATACCTAAGGCATCGGAAATAGCAACCCCACAGGTTCTACTTCCGAGATCAAGTCCTAGATATTTCATTACTTAATTAATGCCTTTGCAGCCTCTAAGGCCTCATCAATATGAGATGGGTCCTTACCTCCAGCTTGGGCAAGTGTAGGCTTTCCTCCACCATTTCCACCACAAGCCTGTGCTGCAGCCTTAACTACCTGACCAGCATTGTACTTTCCATTTGTTGCGCAGACAAATGTTACCTTTGCACCATCAGTTGATGCAAGTAATACTAGGTCTAGGCTAAAGTTATTAACCATTGCATTTGCCATGTCCTTTAATAGATTAGAATCTAAGACATCACACTTTGTAACAATAGTATTGTTTACAATTTGTGACTTATATGAATCAAGTGACTTTAATGCAGATTGACTCTTCTTATTTTGATACTCTACCTCAAGAGTATGTAGGTTATTTTTAGTATCCTCTACTGCCTTCTTAACGAATAGAACATATCTATATCCCTTTAAAGGTGTATCAAGTGATACCTCACTATACTTAAGCTCAATATTATCCTTCTTAGCCTCTTGAATAATATTTAAAGCCTTCTTATTTAATGTATCAATTGTATCGAATTGGTTTGAAAGATTCTTCTTAAGTAAATCCTTAGCACAATCTCCTGTTGTCGCAAGTACTCTAAATACTCCAGATCCAATTGACTCAATATAGTTAATCTCATAATCCTTAACATCAGCTGTATTTGCTACGTGAGTTCCTGCACAGAATTCCTTAGAAATTGTCATATCAACAACTCTAACCTTATCTCCATACTTCTCATCGAATAATGCCATAGCTCCAAGCTTCTTAGCCTCTTCAATAGGAAGAACGTGAGTTATAACCTCATGTCCCTCAGAGATATACTTATTAACTAAATCCTCAACCTCTATAATTTGCTCATCAGTAAGGTTTTGATAGTTATTGAAATCAAAACGAGAATAATCAGCACAAACCTGAGAACCCTGTTGATGTGCATGCTCTCCAATTACATGCTGTAATGCAGCCTGGAATAGGTGAGCTGCAGAGTGGTTCTTACGAGTAAGATTACGATTTTCTTCATCAACGATACAAGAAACGATATCTCCCTCTACAAGAGTATTATCAGCAAGCTTATGTAGATATTGACCATTAGGCATCTTAGATACATCAAGTACCTCGATATCATTAATAGTTCCCTTATCGCATAGCTGTCCTCCACTAAATGCGTAGAATGGAGTCTTATCTAATACTACTGAATCTCCAAATACCTTAATAACCTTTGATTGAGTCATAAGTGTATCATATCCAACGAACTCTGATGGCTCCTTGAACTCCATAAACTCCTTATTTTGTCCCTTCATAGAAGCTACATCCTTACGAGCTGCACGAGCACGATCCTTTTGAGCCTGCATAGCAGCCTTAAATCCATCGTGGTCTACTGTAAGACCCTTCTCCTCAGCATACTCAACAGTAAGCTCATATGGGAATCCAAATGTATCATATAATAGGAATGCATCCTCACCAGAAATTACTCCACCCTTTGTAGCCTCTGCGATTTGAGCAAACTTCTTTTCACCAACTCCAAGGGTTTGAAGGAACTTCTCCTCCTCACGAGTGATGACCTCCTTAACGATTTGCTCCTTCTCAGAAAGGTATGGGTAGAACATTCCCATAATCTCAATAACCTTATCAACTAAGGATGCCATAAATGGCTTGTTGATTCCAAGCTGATGACCATACTTTGTAGCACGTCTTAGAACACGACGAAGTACATATCCTCTTCCTTCATTAGATAGAGTTGCACCATCAGCTACGGCAAATGTTACAGTTCTTACATGGTCTGCAATAACCTTAAATGCCATCTGACCATCATACTTAACACCTGAAATACGCTCAATTTCCTTAATGATTGGCATAAATAGGTCAGTATCATAGTTAGTATTAACTCCTTGCATTACACAGCATAGACGCTCAAGTCCACATCCTGTATCAATGTTTTTATGAGGAAGCTCCTTATAATCCTTACGGTCTACTCCCTCCTTAGAGTTAAATTGAGAGAATACGATATTCCAAATCTCAATATAACGATCATTCTCTAAATCCTGCTCTAGGCAGACAATACCACGCTTGTCATACTCCTCACCACGATCAAAGAAAATCTCAGTATCAGGTCCACATGGTCCTTCTCCAATCTCCCAGAAGTTTCCTTCAAGTGGAATCATATGAGATGGCTCCATACCACACTTAATCCATAAATCTCTTGTCTTAAAATCATCTGGATAGAATGTAATATATAATCTATTCTTATCGAAACCAAACCACTTATCTGATGTTAAAAGCTCAAATGCCCAAGGAAGAACCTCATCACGGAAATAATCTCCAATTGAGAAGTTTCCAAGCATTTCGAAGAATGTATGGTGACGAGCAGTCTTTCCAACATTCTCGATATCGTTTGTACGAATACACTTTTGAGCATTAGTAATTCTTGGGTTTGCAGGAATTACTGATCCATCAAAATACTTCTTTAATGGAGTAACTCCAGCGTTAGTCCATAAAAGTGTTGGGTCATTTTGTGGTACTAAAGATGCACTAGGCTCAACTGAGTGACCCTTAGATGCAAAGAAATCTAACCACATTTGTCTGATTTCATAAGACTTCATACTTTTCATAATGTAATATCCTCCTAAAAATAAAAAAAGCCCTTAGACATAAAATCTAAGGACGAATTACCGTGTTACCACCTTAGTTCAAGATAAAATCTTGCACTCGAAATCATTTAAAGCTGATTAGGCATAATACTCCATAGTAGCCTTCAAAATGCTATCATACAGCCTTCCACCATCTGCTGCTCTCTTTAATGAATTACATCTTTACTCATCTATTTCATCATATCACATAACGTATTATAACATAATATTTAAAAAATTAAAGTAAAATGTTTTAAAACTTGCTATAATATTTTATGTGAGGTGTATTTATGAAAACATTAGGTACTACTATTAAAAGCTATAGGTTAAATAAAAATCTAACTCAGTGGGATATGGCAGATAAGCTTGGCATATCACAATCATCTTATTCAAGAATTGAAGGCGATTTAATTGAGCCCTCTGTTGAAAGCCTATATAGGCTATCTAAGGAGCTTGATTTTTCAATAGATGAGCTTTTAGATAGTATATATAACTCACACGAATATAACATAGAATCACAAAATCTTAAGAAAAAGCTATGATTTATTCATAAAGGTATATGGAGTTATTCCCTCCATACCCTCTTCGCCAAGGGTATCAAATGGAATATCTGGGTCATCGATATAGATGACCCTTTTTGTCATCAAAGACTTACTAAATAATCTATTATAAAGGGTTGTTTGTCTTTCATCATCAAGCCTTTTAATAGATTGCGCAAGCATCTTATAGTCACCTATTAAAATAAGCTTCTCCTTTGCTCTTGAGAATGCTGTATAAATAAGCTTTCTTTTCATCATTACATAGTAATCACTTAAAATAGGCATAATAACATTCTTATACTCACTACCCTGAGACTTATGAATAGATATAGCGTACGCTAGTGTTAAATCATCTAAATCCTTTGCAGGATATTTTACTAAGAGATTATCAAATCTTATCATAAGATAATCTCCATCATCTGTATGAGAGATTGAATCAATATATCCTATATCACCATTCATAATACCCTTTTCAGGATCATTTTTAAGCTGTAGGACCTTATCAAGCCTCTTAAATACCCTAGACCCTCTTGTAAGAGATACTGTCTCATCATTAAACTTTTCCTGGATAGCCTTATTTATAGCGTTAATACCACAAGGCCCTGCATACATAGGAACAAGTATTTGTAGGTCATTTTGAAGTGACCCTCCCTTATTTAGGAAGGCTTGAACAAAGATTAAAATCTTTTCAAGCGTTCCAGTTGAATCAGCTGGATAAAAATATAGATCACTCTTCTTATTAAACATATTATATGGAACAAAGCTCTTATTAACACCCTGACATACCTCAATAATTGATGAATCACTATCCTGTCTCATAATATCTGTAAGCCTTGTTACATTTATAACATTAGATTCAATTAAATCATATAGCACATTTCCAGGGCCTACTGATGGAAGTTGATTAGAATCTCCTACAATTATAACCTTAGCCTCAGTTTTAATAGCCTCAAAAAGTGATGCACAAAGCTCGATATCAACCATTGAAAACTCATCTATTACAATAATATCTCCTGGAATCTTATGCCCTTCGTTATACTCAAACTCCATAGCATAATTATATCCTAGTGTTTTGTGAATTGTTCCTGCCTCAACCTGGCAATCCTTACCAAGACGAAGAGCTGCACGCCCTGTTGGAGCACATAGAACTAGCCTATGTCTAAACTTATCATCTGTAATAGACTTATTATTTAGGACAGCTAAAAGGTTAAGGATTCCCTTAACAATAGTAGTTTTACCTGTACCAGGACCTCCTGTAATAATTGAAATATTATTATTTATCGCATTAAATATAGCATCCTTTTGACCTTCAGTATATCGAATATTATATGTAGCCTCTACATCTCTAAGCCTTTCTGTTAAAAGATCTAGGGAATATATTTTATTCTTATCATATCCCTTAATTCTTAAAATATCCTTAGCTACCTTTACCTCAGCCTCATATAAGGCCTTTGGATAATACCTATTTTCCTCCTTCATAAACTTATCCTGCTTAATAAGGGAGGTAATTGTATCTATAATTTCATTTGCCTCAATTAAATCAACCTCTACTGCTCCCTTATTAAGGATTTGAAGAGAGCTATTTAAAAGCTGTGTATCTGTAAGGAAGGTAAAGCCCTTTTGCTGGCAAACCTCATAAAGGGTATATAAAACACCCTCCTCAAGCCTCTTCTTACTATGCCTTGAAAATCCAAAGGATAGGGCTAGATTATCAGCCTTACTAAATCCAAAGCCTACTACCTCATAGATTAAGCGGTATGGATTTTGCTTAATTAAGGCTAGAGTATTATCACCATACTCCTGATAAAGCTTTCCAACCATGTTTGGAGTAAGACCATAGGAATAAAGCTCTACATAAGCCTTCTCAAGCTTTTGATTTAAAATAAGTGAATCATATACGGTATTAATCTTTTCTTGGCTAAAGCCCTTAATACCCTTTAATACATTCTTATCATTAATTATTTTATTAATCGCATCATCACCTAAAAGCTCATAAATCTTTTCAGCGCTCTTAACACCAATACCCTTTATAAGCCCTGATGATAAATAACCAATAATACCATCTCTATCATTTAAATCCTCTCTTTTATAGGTTGTAACCTTAAACTGTACACCATACTTAGGATTTATAGTCTTTTCTCCCTCAAAGCGGTAGAAAATATCTAGTGTTAAAGATGGGAAAAATCCAACAAGGACAATGTCCTCATCGGATTTTGTTTTGGCTTTAATAACCTTATAAAGTGAGTCATCAGACTCAAATATTTTACTTTTTGGCTTTGCGACTAATTCCTCACTCATAAGCTATCAATCTCTTTCTATATCAGATGGCATTCTATAATCTCCTCTAGGATTTAGGGATACATCTAAAATCTTTGGACCATCAGGAAGTGCCTGACGCTTAAATTGCTGATGTATAAATCTAAAGAAGAATTTATCAGTATAAGCCTTAGCTTCAGTATTTGTAAGATTAAATGCTAGGCCTAATAGATAGATAATACGGGCTCTATCATCACCACATGTAAGATATCTATAAAGTATAAAATCATTAATCTCATACTTTCCAACACTATCCTCAGTATGCTGATTCTCATCAGTAAGCTCAGGAGAGATTGGAGTATTACAAATATCAATTAAGGTATCACTTATATCCTTAAAATCAAACTGGGCATGCATACGAACCATAAAACGAACAAGTGTCTTAGGGATTCCTGCGTTTATACCATACATACTCATTTGATCTCCATTATAGGTACACCAACCAAGTGCAAGCTCTGATAAATCTCCTGTACCAAGAACAAATCCATTGTACTTATTAGCTAAATCCATCAAAATCATTGTACGGTATCTCGCCTGGGCATTCTCATATGTTACATCATGTACCTTCATATCATGTCCAATAAGCTTTAGATGTGATGTAACATCCTCTGCTATTGGCATCTCAAGGACTGTAATACCTAAAGATTCCATCATAGTTAAAGCATTAGACTTAGTACGCTTTGATGTACCAAAGCCTGGCATAGTTACAGCAATAATATTCTTTAAATCCATTTCTAATGTCTTAAACGCGTTCATTGCGACTAAAAGTGCAAGGGTAGAGTCAAGTCCTCCAGAAACACCAATAATTAGTGATTTAGAATGTGATGACTTGATTCTCTTTATTAAGGCGTACTCCTGTAAGGCCTTAATCTTTTCAAATGCCTCTACCTCATTTGATGGAATGAATGCCTCAGCACAAATATTATTTTCAAATACATAATCAGTATTCTCAAAGCTAAACTCAATATCTACATGAGGGAAATCAATATGGATATTATCATGGAAGTTTGTATTAGATCTTCTCTTATAATTTATAGCCTTAATATCAATATCTCCATAAATCATTTGAGAATGAAGATTAAAGCTTTCACCCTCCTTAATAATTTCACCACAAGAGGCTATAATATCATGTCCTGAAAATACTGTATCAGCAGTAGACTCATATACTCCAGATGAGGCGTATACATAGGCTCCATTATTCTTTCTTGATGATTCAATAACAGAAGCTCTTCTAATATCACTCTTTCCCAAAGTCTCATTAGATGCGCTTAGGTTTAAAATCATATTACATCCATTAAGAGCTAAAATATTTCCTGGTGAGATTGTAGACCACATATCCTCACAAATCTCAACACCAAGGTGTATATCATTTTTATAATCATGAAAAATAATATTCCCAAATGGATAGCTCTTACCTAAAACTCTAATAGTATCACTATTCTTGTTATAGGCAGGCTTAAACCATCTCTTCTCCTGGAATTCATGTGATGATGGAAGTGATCTTTTTGGAACTACGCCTAAAATCTTATCCCCCTTTATAACTACAGCACAGTTATAAAGTGAACCCTCATTAAGTAATGGAAGCCCTAGGGCTACAATTCCATCGAATGGATTGTTATTTAAAAAATACTCTAATGCCTCAAGAGTTTCATTTAAAAGCTCCTCAGAATAGAATAAATCCTGACATGTATATCCAGTAATAGAAAGCTCTGGGAACACAACCACAGAGGCCTTATTATCCTTTAGCATATTAAGTATTTCATCAATATTAAATTTAGGATTTCCAACCTTTAGAATTGGAGTTGCACATGCTACCTTTAAAAATCCATTATTAATCATTTTAATCACTCCTCATATAAATGATTCTTTTTTATATATTCATAAACCTTAGGGTTTAGCATATTCTTATGCTCTTCTATATTATTTCTTATAGCAGTTGATGATACCTTGTACTTTAGGCTTATAAAGCTAAAATGAGATTTATAAGCTCTTAAATTATTATCTATGAAGGCTTTTATATCAATATCATCACGTGTGATGATAATGAAATTATATTTACTTAAAAGCTCCTCATATCTTATCCAGCTTTTAATATCTATAAGATTATCAGCACCCATTACAAAGTATAGGTTGGAATAATCCTTAGATAATAAATCTAGGGTATATAGGGTTCCCTTATATTCTTGGTTCTTGTTTTCAATATCAGAGATTATATCATCTGATACAAGCTTAAGCATATTATACCTATGCCTAAAATCTAAAAGCTCCTTACGGTTATAGGAATTCCCTGCTGGAATTATTATTATATTTTCTGGCTTAAATTCCTTTTTTAATTCACTAATAATTCCCTCATGGGCAATTGTTGGTGGATTAAAGGATCCTCCATATACTATGTTCAAGATTATCACCTATTCTTATTTTATCATAAAGATAGAAAAAAAGGTGAATTAATTCACCCTTTTTAGTACTTTCTAATCTTACCGTCAAGACCATGTAGCATTACAGTAGTATCCTTGTCCTTACGAAGGTTTGTCGCATAGTCAAGGGCCTCCTGCTGTGTCTTAAAGATTTTAATTACCTTATCTGATCCCTGAATAAATACCTTCCACTCACGGTTATTCTTATCATCAGTTCTCTTAGATACATGATAAATTGTCTTTCCTGTTGACTTAGTCTCCTTAGCCTTAGCCTTCTCTACTGTAGCCTTTGGCTTAGAAGCCTTTGCAGGCGCTGCCTTTGCTGTTGTAGTCTTTGCTGTAGTTGCTTTTGTAGCTGTTGTCTTTTTTGTTGCTGTAGCCATATTTCTATCCCTTCCTTATCTTGTTTCTTTTTTCCTTGTACTTTATATTATATCACTTTTTATTCATTTACGATATATAATATTCCAATTGTTCCAGGTCCACAGTGTGATGCGATAGTTGAACCTGCATTTGTGACATAAATATTTTTAAAATTGTATCCTGCTTTAATCTTTTCTACTAAATACTTTGCATCCTCATCTGCATAGGTATGAGTTACAAAGACATGGTCTAGGTCAAGCTTATCCTTATCACGCTCTAAAAATCTTAATAAGGCATCTAGCCCCTTAATCTTTTTACCATGAGGCTTTTCTGCAACAGTCATCTTACCGTCACGAACTGTAATAAGTGGCTTGATTTTAAGCATTGTACCAAAGATACGTGCCATAGATGAGCATCTTCCACCCTTGTATAGATAGTCAAATCTATCAATTACAAATTGACTCTTTACTCTTTCTACAAAGGACTTCATATATTCTGCAACCATAGAGGCACTAGCTCCCATATCTCTTTTCTCGCAAGCCTTTAATAGTAATAATCCAATACCTGTTGATAGATTTTTAGAATCTACTGAAAATACCTTATCCTCTGCTCCAAGCTCCTCTATTGCAAGACGTGAGTTATTATGTGAAGATGATAGTCCTCCAGATATTCCTGTAAACACAATATCATATCCTCTATCAATCCAAGCCTTAAAGGTATCAATGTAGTCCTGAATTCCTATAGCTGATGTTTTAGGTAGGACCTTGTCCTCCTCAACATATCTATATAAATCTGGTACTGTAATATCTACATTATCCTTAAATGACTTATCCTTGATATTTATATATAGTGGCATTATTTCAATGTCTAGGTCCTTGATTTGCTCTGGGCTTAGATCACATGTTGAATCGCTTATAATCTTTACTGGTCTCATTAAATATCCTTCCCTCCATTTGATATATAGTTTATAAATTGCTCAGCAGTTCTTCCTGATAAATTACCATACCTAATCTCCCACTGAGTAGCCTTAGCTAAAAGCTCCTCCATAGGCATAGTAACATCCTTACGCTTTGCAAGCTCTAATACCATATTCTTAAACTCAATATTATTTAAAGACATATAGTATATTTGTAATCCAAATCTATTAGATAGGCTTAGCTTTTCAGCCTCTGTCTCCTTACGGTGTAGGTCAGTACCTAGGTTATCAGCAGTTGTTTCTGCTATTATATGACGTCTATTAGATGTAGCATATACAAGTACGTTTTGAGGCTTTGCCTCTAAACCTCCCTCAATAATAGACTTAAGCTGCTTATACTCAATCTCCTGAGGCTCAAATGATAGGTCATCCATATAAATGATGAACTTATAATGTCTCTTCTTAAATGTAGCAATTAGGTTTGCTACATCATTCATTTGATGCTTATAAACCTCTATCATACGAAGCCCTTCATGGAAGAACATATTTAATACAGCCTTAATTGATGTAGACTTACCAGTTCCAGCATCTCCATATAATAAGGCGTTATTTGCCATCTTACCATCACAGAAGGCCTTAGTATTTTCTATAAGCTTTTGCTTCTGCCACTCATATCCAATTAAATCATCAAATTTAACATTAAGAACATTCTTTACAGGAATTAAATCTCCCTCATCAGAGATTCTAAAAGCCTTATGGAAGGCAAACTCACCTACACCATAATCCTGATAGAACTTAAGTGTTGTCTCATAGAATTCCTCAACATTCTTACAATTCTCAAGAAGTGAGTTAAACATATTTACAACACTTTGAACCTCAGTGTCATAATATTCCTCCTCATGACGAATCATTTGGAAGTCCTTTATTTGATCTATATGTAAAACATCTGAAAAATCATCATGATAAATATCATAGAATTCCTTGAAATCCTCTAAAATTATTGTATGGTCTCCAAGCATTTCACCCTTATTCTCGCATGATACTGAGAATGGATTCTCATTATATGCAAGCATATAGGCAATGTAGATATGAATTATATTTCCTACATAATGATGTCTTAGGGCGAAATCTATTAGATATGAAATCATTGATTCATCTCTTTTTTTAATTGAATCATAAACCTCTTTATAAATTATATTATTAAATACGTACATATATTATTCCTCATCGTTTCTGTATTGATTTACTATCTCAGCAATATACCCTATAAACTGAGCCTTTACATCCTTTGTAATGATTTTAACATTATCACCAAATGTTACAATCCAAGAAAAGAATGCCTTAGATACCGCAACCTGGACGTGTATCCTTGCGTGATTTTCATCTACTGGCTGGATAAGAAGCTTTTCACCAAACTTATCCATCATAGAATCTACTACATCATTTGTAATTAAAAGTTCTACCCAAGAAAGCTCTCCATCCCACATTTGAAAATGCTTTGTAACATAATTATTTGAATTATAATTATGAGCAATAGCTTGATCATCAGATATTAAAACATTCTTCATTCTATCAATTCTTATATGATAAAACTTGATAGAATCCTCTCTTACTCCAGCCATTACACAATAATAATAATTATCATTATAGATAAGATCTACTGGTGTAAACTTATGATTTTTAGTAACAAGCTTACCATTTATATCATGCTTAATATATTGATATGATATTTGCTTCTTTTTTCTTATAGCATCAATTATTGTATCAATAGAGTTTAGGGTATCTCTATTAGAATGCTTTGAAGGATTCTTAATAGTAATATTTCCCTTAATTTCCTTTGATATATATCTTGATGTTTGTGAGTATAGCTTTTCTATAAGCTCATCAGATGTTTTTGGATCAATAAAGCCTGCTGATACAATTGCTGATACAATTACCTGTATCTCAGAAAAATCAAACTTTCTATCATTGCAGTAATACCAGTTTTGTGACTTCTTTAATGTCACAACAGACATAAAGTATTCATTAATTACTGCAATGTCAGAATATATTGTCTTTCTATCAGCAGTAATATCCTTATCCTTTAGGTAATCCTGAATCATTACAACACTTACAGGATGATCCTCATCAGATTCAATCATTAGGTATTCAATTATCTCAACTATTCTTAGCTTATTCTTTTCATTAGTTTTCAATATTATCACCTATTATAATTATAATACAAATTGGTGAGAAAAAAAAGGGACACGAAGTCCCTTTTGTATCTTTTGTAAGTAATTTATTACTTAACCTCAACAGTCCATCCGAACTCGTCCTTTAGACGACCCCATTGAATTCCTGTTAATGTATCGAATAGCATTTGTGATACAGGTCCAATCTTCTCATTGTTGAAGAATACCTTATCTTTGTATGCAAGTACTCCGATAGGAGAGATAACTGCGGCAGTACCAGTTCCGAATGCTTCCTCAAGCTTTCCTTCCTTAGCAGCCTTTAATAGATCATCAATTGATAATCTCTCTTCCTCAGTATCATGTACCTTATATCCCTTAGAACGAAGTAGCTTAATCATAGAGTCACGAGTTACACCTGGAAGTACTGATCCCTTTCCAAGCTCTGCTGGTGCAGTATAGATTTCTCCGTCAATCTTAAACATAACGTTCATAGTTCCAACCTCTTCAATGTACTTCTTGTGTACACCGTCAAGCCATAGAACTTGAGAATATCCCTTCTTCTCAGCCTCGATTTGAGCAAGAATTGATGAAGCGTAGTTTCCACCACACTTAGTGAATCCAGTTCCTCCTGTAACGGCACGAACCATATCCTCCTCAACATAAATCTTAACTGGCTTTAATCCTTCTGGATAGTAAGATCCAACTGGTGAAAGGATTACCATGAATAGATAGTGCTCAGCATCATGAACTCCAAGCTTAGGCTGGTATGCGAACATAAATGGTCTAATATATAATGAAGTGTTAGGTGCAGTTGGTACCCAGTCCTTCTCAACCTTTACAAGCTCAGTTACAGCTTGTACGAAGTCATCAACTGGTACCTGTGGCATACATAGACGCTCATTTGAAGTTTGGAATCTTCTTGCGTTCATCTCTGGACGGAATAATAAAGTTCTTCCATCTTCAGTCTTATATGCCTTCATTCCTTCGAATGTCTCTTGTGCATAGTGTAGTACAAGACATGCAGGATCAAATGGAATAGGTGCATATGGAACAATTCTTGGATCTGTGAATCCCTTTCCCTTGAACCAATCCATTACAAACATATAGTCTGTATAATACTTTCCAAATCCTAAATTATTTTGATCTGGCTTTTCTTTAAGCTTATCTGCTTTTTCAAATCTAATGTTTAACATTACTTATTACCTCACTTTGATTTACTAACTTCTATTTTAGTACAATTTAGTATGTAAAACAAGTCAAAAAGAGGTATTTTAGTTAAAAATTAGTCTTTTATTTCAAAAGCTTTAATTTTATTTTAACTAAAATGATTTCACACTAAATTTTAATAGTATTTTAATTTTAAAAAACTTATGCTATTATATAGAAGGTGATTAAATATGACATTATTTGCAGTACTAGCAATAGTTATGGGTGTTTTCCTATTAGGATCATTTATAGCGCTATTTATTACAGAGAAGGCTAATAGAGCTAAGGTTAAATATGAGCTTATATCATATTTTGTAGCCTCTATCCTTACAATAGCATTTGGAATCCTTCTTATATTTAAGTTTACATCTTGGTGGAGATTATTCTGTACAGGTGCTCTTATAGTAATTCTTGCGATATTCCTACTTATTACAGTACTTCTTGATAAGAAGGGTAAGAAATATATCAAATATAAGGCTACAGGTCATGGTAAGAATAGACATATCACACCTGAGCGCGACAAATATGAGGATATTATCGAAGATGATAACAAAAACAACGAAAATAACTAAAAAAATCCTTTACTTTTGAGGTTTTATAGTTTATAATACTAATCGTTGTTGAGATGGTTCGTTAGCTCAGCTGGATAGAGCACACGCCTTCTAAGCGTGTTGTCAAGCGTTCGAATCGCTTACGAACCGCCACTTGATAATAATTAGAGGTCTTAGGACCTCTTTTTTCTTTTTATAAATAAAAAAATAAAAGTGCCATTGGCACTTCTACTTTGCAAGCTCATCTCCACGCTTAGCACATGCAGCTGAAGCCTTATCTACAATTTCATCAAGCTTCATATCATCAAATACATAAACTCCTTCAATTGTAGTTCCCTTGTATGAGCATACATCATTAATTAATGTATCTAAATCCTTAGGTGATTCATTTAGCATCTTAGCACATCCAATTGTAGCATCCGCAAGCATCTTTCTAGCATCCATTGGATCTACACCATTCTTCTCTGCATATCTTACAAATGAACGAATGAAATACCAAATATATGCTGGATATGAACCATTAAGAGGTAATAAGGTATTAATCTTATCCTCATCTACTAATGTAACACTTCCAATTGACTCAAAGATAGCCTTTGCGCTAGCAAGGCTTCTATCATCTACATTCTTATTATGTGCCATAGTTGTAACTGCCATCTTGATTGCAGCTCCAAGGTTAGGCATAACTCTTACTACCTTTAAATCACTTCCTAGTGATTTTTCAATATATGAAATAGTAATACCAGCCGCAATTGTGATAATAAGCTCTGGCTTATTCTTACAATCCTTAAGCTTTGCCATAACCTCTTCAAATTGCTGAGGCTTAATTGCAAGGATTAAAGTCTCTACATTTTCATAAACATATGCCTCATCCTCTGCAGCAGTAAAGCCATCACGAGTGATATCATCCTTATTTAAGGAATAAATTAAAACATCACTCTTTTTATATTTCTTTGATTCGATAAGCCCACCAATAATGGCTCCACCCATCTTACCATATCCTAATAAACCAATTTTATACATAGTATTATCTCCTTTAAACACGAATTAATTATAGCACCATTTATTTTAAAATACCATTTTTTATCTAATTATTAATAAATTGACGAATATTATTTTAATAACAAGAAAACTCAAAGTCAAAAACTTTGAGTTATCTTCTACTTCATTAATTCTAGTAGGCAAATTGTTTCAACGTGAACATCGAAGTTTTTAGAAGTGCTCCACAATTTAAAGTAAATATTATTATTTAATTTTTTCAATAATATCTATTAAAGAATCTTTTACAGTCTTATAATCTACTATTTCAAATAACAAATTACATGTAATATCTTCATAATCAGATTTATAATAATCTTTTTCTACAATTTCCTTTAACACTTCAGCTAACGAAATATCGTCCATAGCTGATAAACATTTTTCATGAATCTTTCTTTCGTTTTTAATCTCATTAAAAAGTTTATAAAAGGCATCATTAAAAATAATATTATTCTTTATTTTATATAAATCATATAAATGTCTAGAATGTTCTGATTTTTCATTTGCAAGATAATAATCAGCAAGGGCAAATAGTTTATCAATAAATGTTCTTTCTAATGATTGAACTCTAATTTTAAATGGTTCAAGGTTACATTCAGCAATAATTTTATCATAGCCTCTTAATATCATATATTCATAAATATATGATGAAACTTCTTTTTCTACGCATGGAAACGATCTTATAAAAACTGCTGTCTCAATTATTAAATTTGATTTTAAACTATCACTTTTAAATATAGAATTATAATCTATTATAAATCTATTAAAATCTCTTCTACTTCTTATATTATCAGGATTTAATAATTCAAAATTTAATTCAGTAATTGAGTCTTTAATTGAATTACATAATTTTTTTCTTTCTGAATCAGTTGGGTGTTTCATAGTTTCGATATTTAAATCAATATCTTCAGAAAATCTTTCAATTAAATGGTAACATTTAGAAAGTGATGTTCCACCTTTAAATATCATATTATCAATTCTTTTTGATAACTCCTTTAGCATTATTGTTACATAATAATCTTTTTCAATAATTGATACATCAATATTATAATAATTTGCTGTTTGAATAATTATTTCTTCAAATGATTTTCTATCATTATGCAATATCATATATAATCTCACTTTCTACTAAATTTCTCATAACCTTATCTGGAAAATAAGGAGAATATTTTGTAATTGCTTTTCTATTGATGCCTCTTTCTTTAATATAATTAATAATTAGTTCTTTTCTTTCAGCATTAAAATAATCAATTGAAAAAGAATTCATTAATTCTAAAAAAGATAAAACATAAATATTATCATTTGTAATATTAACTCTACCTTTTCTTAATATCACCTTTAAATTATTAATTGTAATTTCCCTTACTCTACTCTTTTCATTATTTGTATATATTTCTATAACATTAGGCATTTGTGTAGTTATACCAACCTTATTTGCAAAAGATAAGCCAGAATAATATCCAGAATTATTAGACAAATATTTCTTTTCTATTATCTTTTGAGGATTTAAAGAGCTATTACCAAAAATAGTTTTTTCGGGGATATAATATATACCTCTTTCATATCTAACAACCGTATTAGAATTAACAAGCTTGTTTAATTCTTTTTTTATCCATGGTAATGAATAATTATTAAATTTTATTTCTTCAAGTGAAAATGGATTACTATACCCATATTTGCTTAATAATACATCATAAAGAGTCATATTTATACCTCCTATCCATTAACATTATACTTCACTTTACACTGTATGTCAAATGAAAGATAAAGCGACTAAAAATAAAAGCAAGCAATTTTCTAGCTTCTTTAAATAAATCAGTTGATAGATAGATTCCCTTAAATTTAACAGTTGATAGATAGGTAGATAGATAAATCACAATTATCAAATAAAAAAAGTATTACCTTCCATTATAATAGAATTGTCAAGAAAACATTATAGAAAGGAAGGTAATACTTATTAATAATTATAATCCTTACGAGGATATTTTAAAAGATGATAGAATTATTGTCAATGATAAAACCACAATTAAAGATACCATTATAATATCAGCCAAATTAAAACATAATGATAATGTATTAACCAAAAATGAAACTGCTTTAGCATCTAAATAAGGATATATTTTTAACATATCCATTAATCTATCATCATGGTATAAATCAAATCGTTCATCACTATCACAATAGCAATCTATAGTTCTAATTCTTGATAGATATTTCTATATTTCTTAATCTCATTGAATTGTCCGGGATTATAACATCAATACCTTTATTCTTAGCATATTCAAAATACATATTATTCTTCTCGTCATTAGGACTTGTAGAAAAACAAATTATCTTCTTAAGATTAGGCAAATTATCTACAGATTTCTTTATCGCCATCATTAGCAATTCTTCTTCAATTTTCTTATCCATAATTCCTTTTAAAGATACCGAAATCATTGTAGTTTCTTTAATACCATCTAACATATATTCCATACTATACTCTCCAGCATAATTCAAATTAGGAATTACTGGGATATTCATTTCATTTATAAACCATAGAGAAACAACTCTTGCCTTAAATTGCCTATATTTATTCTCTATCAATTCAATATCCCTAATTTGTGAGTAATCAGGTTCAATGATCACCTTAACATCTTTAAATCTATTCTTATAAAAATTTAATAGCTTTTCATTTTCATAATATATTGCATTAAATAATCCATTAATACCATCGAATTCAGAGTCAAATTCATAAAAGCAAACACATGTCATATTTGTTTTATTATAATCCTTTGGATCTCCATATAAGCATAAATAATCTGGTGCTATATCTAAATAACATGGAACAACAGGAAATTCATCATTGCCATCAACCATCGAATTATTTGTTACTTTTGTATAAGAAACCCTATATTTTTTTACCTTCTCATCATCAGTCATGCGTAAGCCTCCCTCCTTGACTTTTTTATTTAAATATTATAAAATACAAATTGCGTTGATGATATGTTATAACATACCATTAATTTAGCGTAGATTGTTACCAGCAATCTACGCTTTTTTTATTGGTATTTTTTTAACCACTCATATGAATAAAATATATCATCATCCATACACTCTAATAAATTAATTGTCATCCTATATATTTTATTTCCAGATTCAACTGTATCAAATAACCAGTATCCTTTAGCTGATACAAAATTTTCATTCCAATCATCGTATTGTAAGTCGGGATCTACTTTTTCTGCATTTTGAATGCTATCTCCAATACAAATACCATTTTCTAGCATTCCTTTATACTCCTTTTCAGCATTAATTTGCCATAATACATTTTCAACAAAGCAAAATGTCATATAATCCTTAACATAGATAGTTTCCCATTCCTTTTGAGGAGTACATCCTTTATTAGAATCGATACCCGTTGAATAAACAATACCATCCTCTTTTAAAATTTTTTTTACTTCATCAAATTTCATTCCAAATTTGATTCTTCCAATTCCTACACCAGGAATTAAATTTAAATCATCATAATACATTAATGATACCTCCTAAATAGTAAAGTTGCTTTTTCTCTTCCATCTGTCTTATATTGATTTTCAGTTGCTCCTATTATCTTAATTTTACCTATGTCCTTTGTACTTATTTTTACATAAGGAACATCACCATGCCTTTTAGAACCTGGAGACACTTGAATTTGACCAATATTTCTTTCCTTACTACTATTAATTACAATCGTAATTTTTGCTTTTGAATCTTTACGATTTGATTTCTTTCTTTCAGTTGTATATCCATTTTTATGAAGCTCATGTTCAATTCTAGCTATTGATTTACCTAAAAAGAACTCTCTTCTTTCTGAAATACTTTCTAAACTAACGTGTCCATTAGAATCAAAGATTGGTGACTTTCTTTTTTTTGCAGTTCTAGTGTTTGAATTATTATTGTTATTATTGCTGTTTTTTACTTCATCTGCTAAAGATTTAGCAATAATATCAGATTTGAAATTTGCTAAAGCAAGCTGTCCGCTGCCTCGAGTTCCACTACGAACTCCTAAAATACCTGGTCTTCCCATAATAACATACACCTCATAATATTATAATTTTTAAACATTTTCTTAATCCTCGTTTCATTAAATATTTTTTCAGGTATGTTATTATCGTTTGCGTTGATGATACCTTATAACATACCATTTTTATAAATAAGTGTTACCAGCACTTTATTTATTTTCTCTTTTTAGAATTCCAAGATCATATAATCTAAATAAGATTGGACTAAAATTCAATCCATAATCATCCGCCAAGCTTTTAATGTGTTTTTTCATATATACTTCATAGTTTATTGGCTCAGATGGTATCGTCTTAAATCTCAATCTCTTGAAAAACTCTCTTTTAATTACATTTCTTGGCATTAATACCGCAGCATTTAAGTAGTTATTTTGTCTTTCAATTATATCTACATCGCTCATAGTATTATTCCAATATGTTTTGTTCATTGCATCATCATTACAAATATGTAATGGAGAAGCATCCTTAGTTTTAAAGAAATCTTTATCTTTAATCCAATGCATATTTTCATGATTACATACAAAGACTTCTTTTTTCGCATTACTTTTTTTATCCAATAGAATTTGATTTATAACAACAGTCCCTTTTTTGAAAAATTCATATTTAGGTATATCGCCTTTCTTATATTTTCCTGATGGCCATACGTACCAGTAGCCATCCTCAAAAAATATCATTCCTAATATACTATCATTTGGTGAAATATACTTCCATTCAACATCTAGTCCTAGTCTTTCTAATAAATCATATGGATCTAGTGGTATTACCTCTTTAAGTCTTTCAGGATAATACTTCATATTGATTTTTTCGGCTTGTTCTTCTAAATACTCTCTTGAATAAACGTAACGCATTTTTTATCTCCTTTTTACTTCTTTTCCATTTCTTCTATTATCTGCAACCACTCTTCCTCTCCGAGCTTTAACTCTTTAGCCTTTCTTAAAGCTACTCTAACTGCTGAATTTTCACTTACATAGTTAGTTAAATCTTGTGCTATTGCATCTTTGTCTGTGGCAGCTAAATCTAATAGCATATTCTGCTCATCATTTGTAAGTTCTAAAACATCAGCAATTTTATTAAGAATATCTTGAGTAGGTGCATTACGCTTAGATTTTTCAATATCACTCATATATGATGGAGCGATACCTACCTTATCTGCAAAACCACGTAGTGTAAATCCTTTTTGTTGTCTTTTTTCTTTTAAATATTCTGCGAATGTCATAGTTTCTGTCCTCGTTATCGTTATCGTTATCGTTATCTTGTTCGCTACCACGCTTACATAATAACATTAATAAAACATTTTGTCAAATATAAAAATATATTTTATCAAATCAAAGTGCACCCTAAAACTTAGGTACTTGATTTGTTTATTGATTTGTATACTGCTACCACGTTCGGTTACGACACCATCTATTCTCAAAAATTTTTAATTTTGCACAATTTAATTTGGGCAAAATAAAAATGATGACTTTACTCAAAACCAGGTAAAAATCATCATTTTTTGGGTATTTTTTGCTATTTCTAGCCGTTTTTTCGATTTAGTAAACAGATGGTCTCAAGGTTAGATGTTCTTGGGAACATATCTACAGAGTCAATAGATACTATTTTATAATCATTCTTAGTAAAATCATAAAGATCTCTTTGAAGTGATTTTGGCTCACATGAAACATAAACTACCTTCTTAGGCTTTAATGCTCCTACTGCGTTAATAAACTCCTTAGTAGATCCCTCTCTTGGAGGATCTAGGACTAATAGATCAATATGGACTCTATTCTTTGCAAGATTTTGAATAAATCTTGTAGAGTCCTCATTGAAGAACTTAATATTTTTAATGTTATTAAGCTTAGCATTAATAATCGCATCCTTATAGGCATCCTTATTAAGCTCCACTGAATAAACCTCACGTGCCATCTTAGACATTAAAATACCGATTGTACCAACTCCACTATAGGCATCTAGTACAATATCAGTCTTTTTAATTCCAAGGCTTTCTATGGCCTTTTTATAAAGCTTCTTCATTCCATTAGGATTTACCTGATAGAATGACTTTGATGAAAGCTTAAACTTATACTCATCAATCTTATCATAAATAAATCCAGGACCATATAATACTCTTTCTCTATCTCCCATAACAATAGAGGTATCTCTATCGTTATAGTTTTGAACGATTGTAGTAATTCCAAGATTTTGCTTAAGAATGTCAGTTACAACATTCTTTCTTCCTGGGAACATCTCTCCATTTGTTACAAGAGAGACCATTATTTCATTTGTAAACTCACCAATACGAATAACTACATGACGTACAACACCACGTCCTGTATGCTCATCATATGGCTGAATCTTATTCTTAGTTAGGGCCTTATTAATACCTTCAATTACGGCAGTAGCCTTATCAGACTGAATCATACAGTTTGTAATAGGCACAACCTTATGGCTCTTTTCCTCATAGAATCCACATACAACCTTCTTAGATTTAGAAAGCTTATATGTCATCTGACATTTATCTCTATATGAGAAGGGACTATCTATTGGGATTACATCAGATATCTTTACAGTTCTTGATGTTTTAAAGAGGTCCTTAAGGTAATCTGTTTTAATCTTTAGCTCATGATTATATGTAGTATGAAGGAATTGACATCCTCCACACTCCTTATAGATAGGGCACTTAGGCTCTACTCTATCAGGTGATACCTTCTTAATCTCTAAAAGATGTAGGTTTGTATACTTACCATTTTTTACAGCCTCAAAAAGACCAATCTCACCTTCCATAAGACCTGGTATCTTCTTTTCCTCATCCTTATAGATTACTATTCCATTTCCAAAAAAATCTTCTCTAATACATTTTAGCTCTAACATAATATCACCTTTTTCTATTATATTATTATTTAATAAAAAAAGATAGAGAAAAAATCTCTATCTTAAAATACGGCCTTTAAATATCTTTCACCATTTTTATCTAGGAAATATTTAATTAATAGTATTCCTGCAAGCAGGCATACATCAATAATTATGTAGGCATAATAAACGCTTAAGAAATACTCAAATACTCCAAGAAGGACTAGCATTAGGATTAAAATAATAAATCCAAATCCAAGGCACTTAATAGCACTAGATCCCTTCTTTATAGCCTCTGTTTCATTCTTATAATGAATATTAGCCTTTTGTAGATTAAATAGTAATCCTAGGTATACAAATAATATTGTATATAAGACATATACTGTTATGGCACAACCAATTTCAGGATATCCTACATCATAAATAAATCCTCCAACAATTGGCGCTAAAATAGCACCAGGAATTGAAAATATTAGAGAAGGTATAATCTTTGACTTAAAGATATCTGAAGTAGATAGTGGTAAAACCTTTAGAATCCAGAATGATTCACCCTCAATAGATATTGAAAATGATGAATATGGAGTAATTCCTAAAAGCAAGACTGGATACATCAAGAAGATTGTCGCAAGAATCCCTGAAATAGCTGGAACTTCTCCTCCTGCTTCCTCTGCTCCATTTTGGAATGAGAAATACATTATAACCATAACAAGGACTGCCATTACTGGTCCCATTAATAGATTAAGTAAGATATTATGAGATGATGTAATTCTTCTCATTTGAATCTTAAATAATCCCTTAAAGGCATTTGATGACTTATATTCCATATGACCTGCCTTCTTGGCAGTTCTTGATTCAATAGCCATATTTACCTTATCATATGTTAAGGCAAACAATACAATTGATATTATAATTAATAAAATATTAATTCCTAAAAAGCCAAATGTATAAAGAAGGCTTCCCTCAAGTCCCTTTGATGAAATGAATAATACTGGATCTACATATTTAACTGCATCATATATTCTTATGTATGTATTACTCTTTTGGGTATCATTACCTGGAAGGTAAATTAAAAGATAAATACCTATGATTAATGCTAGGTTTAATATTACAGTAATAATCTGTGAGAAACGCATTCTATCAAATATAAGGCTTAAAAGTAATCCTACTACTGCAAAGAATAGGATTGGAAGTATTGGTAGAAGGAAGGCTAATTCTATTCCACCTAAAATACTATATATTGTATAAGCATCATGATAAATTAATACTCCTAGGGCAGGTAGGATAAATACAAGTGAGAACTTAACCTCTGCCACATAAATATCTAAGAGCTTAAATGATATAATTGATTTATTTTTAATTGGAAGAGTTTTTAATAAATTATAATCCTTATTTCCATAAAGGGTTCCCTTTACTCTAAGGGCTGATGTTGAGATTATAAGGATTAATGCAAGTGATGAGACAACAAGCAGGAACTTATCAAGCATTCCAGTAACTGCCATTACATCATATATTCCTATATTAAAAATAACAGATACGGCAATGAATAAAAGTGCAATAAATACTGTAAATATAATATTTCCAGTAGCTGATACCTTATTTCTTCTTACCTGATTTATTTGCTGTAGGAATTGAATCTTACATAATAATAGAAATTCCTTCATTATCCTGCAATCTCCATAAATAGATCCTCAAGGGATTCATTTCCAATTATATCCTCAACTCTTCCATTTACCTTTATTTCTCCATTGCTTATAATAGCAACCTTATTACATAGCTTTTCTACTACCTCAAGTACGTGGCTTGAGAAGAATATTGAGCAACCTTCCTCTGATAGCTCCTTTAATAATTCCTTAATTTGGAATGTAGCCTTTGGATCTAGTCCTACAAATGGCTCATCCATAATTATAAGCTTTGGCTTATGAATTAGGGCTGAAATTATTGCAAGCTTTTGTCTCATTCCATGAGAATAAGATTTTATAAGCTTTAATAGGTCATCCTTTATTTCAAATAAAGATGCGTATTTATTAATAAGCTCCTCTCTTACCTCACCTACGTTATAGACATCAGCTATAAAGTTTAAATATTGAATACCTGTTAATCCTTCATATAAATCTGGATTATCAGGAATATAGGCTATTTCCTTTTTAACCTCTAGTGAATCCCTTAATACATCCTTACCATTTACCAAAATAGAACCTGAAGTATAAGGAAGAATTCCTACAATAGCCTTGATTGTTGTTGACTTACCTGCACCATTTGGACCAACAAATCCAAAGATGTCCCCATTTTCAACAGTAAGATTGATATTCTTAATAGCAACCTTACCATCCTGGTATGTGTGATTTAAATCCTTAATTTCTAGCATATACTAACCTCTCCTCTGCTACTATAATCATACTCCATAATATATTATATTGCAATAATTATTTTTAATTATTTTTTATTATTAAAGAAAAGGATGTACTTAGTACATCCTTAATTCTTATCCTAAAATATCCTTGTCTGTAAACTCAACGTTTTCAAACTTCTTTAATAATGCCTCAACTGTAAGGTTCTTCTTTTCCTCACCAGAAACATCATATATACACTTACCATTATTAAACATTAATAGTCTATCACCATACTTAATGGCATCCTTCATGTTATGTGTAACCATAACTGTAGTTAGACGATTAGTTCTTACAATATGCTCAGTAAGCTCTAGTACAGTCTTTGCTGTCTTAGGGTCTAGGGCTGCGGTATGCTCATCAAGGAATAATACATCAGGACGCTCAAGAGTTGCCATTAGTAGAGTAACTGCTTGTCTTTGTCCTCCAGATAGTAATCCAATCTTAGTTCCCATTCTTCGCTCAAGACCAAGATTTAATGGCTTTAATAAATCCTTATACTTTTCAGTATTCTTAGCATTAAATCCCCACTTTAAGGTCTTCATTCTATTACGACGAGAGGCAATAGATAGGTTTTCAAGAATTGACATGTTTTGAGCAGTTCCTTGATATGGATCCTGTGCAACACGTCCAATGTAACGAGCTCTTAGATATTCAGGAGTCTTTGTTACATCCTTACCATTAATAAATATTTGTCCCTCTTCAAGCTTATATACTCCAGAAACGCAGTTGAAGAAAGTTGACTTACCAGATCCATTTCCTCCAATAATAGTGACAAACTCACCATCCTTGATATCAATAGACATATCATTTAAGGCAACCTTAACATCTTCCTTATTTCCACTACGGTTAAATACCTTAGTAGCATTTCTTACCTCAAGCATTGAAGCACCAGTATTAGCTTCTGCCTCAGGAGCAACTGCTATTTGAGATAGCTCTTGTGCAACCTCAGCAGTATCAAGAGTTATATCCTCACTTTCACGCATCTCTTCGATAGCTGTGTCAGTGTTCTTCTTCTTAAATATAGCGTTCTTAATTCTTCCAAATATATTAAACTCAAAATGATATTTTTCCTTAACAAATCCAATTGCAAGAATTATTACAATTAAAATTGCATATAATACCTTTAATAGATGTGATGGGAATCCTAAATATAGAGCAACTGCAATGATTAGGTAATAAACAATTGCTCCAAAGGCTACAGAAATTAACCAATTTATAAATGATCTCTTTCCAAATAAAGCCTCTCCAATGATAATTGATGCAAGTCCAATGACAATCATACCAGTTCCTGATACAGATGATACTGTATAGTCACGCTGTGCTCCAAGTGAACCCGCAAGGGCAATTAATCCATTAGAAATCATAAGTCCAATAATAACATAGAAATCTGTATTGATTCCTTGTGTACGTGCCATCTTCTTATTCATTCCAGCAGCACGCATACTCATTCCAACCTCAGTACCAAAGAATGCGTATAAAATTCCAATTATAGCTGCAAGGATTATTGCAAGTTCTAATATTAATCCATACTTTCTTATACTAAATAGCCCACCAAAGAAGCTAAATATAGTAGGATCATCTCCAGTTGATACCTTTAATGTTCTAAATGAGTTATATGTATCAGACCAAGAGAATGATTCTCCCTTAGTTATACCAAAGATAACTAGATTTATTGAGAAGCATGCTGTTAAGGTAATAATACCTGCAAGAAGTCCATTTATCTTAAGCTTTGTATTTAATAGTCCGGTTATGAGTCCACCAAGGGCTCCTGCAATTACTCCTACTATTGTGGCAATAATCGCATTGTTACCATTAGCTATCATAACAAGTGATGTTGCAGCACCTAAAACGTAAGTTCCCTCACATGATAGGTCAGCAAAATCTAGTACTCTATAAGATATGAATACTCCAAGTGCAAGAATTGCATATGGAATACCATACATTAGAGTATCTAATATAATATCCATAAAAATTACTCCTTTAATTATGCAATGTTATACTTTGTCTTAAAATCAGAAGTGAATGTTAGACTCATTGCAGTCATTGCATCACTATTATAAGCAAACTCCATCTTAGATGCATCAGTTTGAGCAACTACATCTACATCCTTTGCAGACTTTCCATTAAATAGAATCTCTGCTGCTTGCTCTCCTGTTGTATATCCAAGCTCATAGTATGAAATTGAAAGAGACATAGTTCCTCCATTTTCAACCATTCCACTTTCTCCACAGTAAACTGGAACCTTTGCTGGGTTAGTTACATTTGTAATAGTTGTAATATTTGATGCCATTAGGTTATCTGTTGGAAGATAAATTGCATCACATCCATCATTAATAAGCTTAGTTACTGCTGATGAAATTTGAGATTGCTCTGATACTGTTTCAGTCTCAGTTGTGCAAGATTGATAATTTGCAGTTAGATACTCAGTGAATGCCTCACATTGAACCTGTGAGTTAGTCTCTGATATATTATATAAGAATCCAATCTTATCAACAGTTGAATCATAATCAAAGATTAAATCAGCTTGAGCCTCAATTGGGTTAATATCTGATGTACCTGTTACATTCTCAGTATGAGTTGAACCACTCCATGCAGTAACAAGACCAGCTGAAACTGGATCAGTAACTGATGTAAATAAAATAGGTAAATCAGTCTTTCCTTCTGTTGCAGCACTTGATACTAGCTGAGTTGCAGCTGGTGTTGCATTTCCAAGGACTAAATCACTATTTCTTACAAGTGTATTTGCCATTGTAAGCATAGTTGAAGCGTCTCCCTCTGGATTCTTTACAGTAAACTTAATAGTATCTCCTTCAGGAAGTTTATCCTTTAATGCTTGCTTAAATCCATCTGTTGCCTTTCCTAGGGCTGTATGTGTTGCGTATTGAAGAATACCAACCTCATAATCTGCATTTGATCCACATGATGCTAATGCTACGGTTGCAAGAGCTGCCATTGCAGCACAACCTAATAATTTTCTTTTATTCATTTTCTTTTCCACTCCTTAAAAAATATATATAACCTATTATATAAATTTTGTCAAAATAATTCAAGATAGCGCTTTACTTTTATACAAAAAAACGAGGAATTATTAAAATTCCCCGCATTTTATTTAAACAATCTTAGTTGTCCATTCCTCAGCATTAAGAATTGTATCTACTACTCCCTCATAGAATTCAGGCTCATGTGATACTAAAATTACTGTTCCCTTGAAGTTTTGTACAGCCTCCTTTAAGGCTTCCTTTGCTAAAACATCAAGATGGTTTGTAGGCTCATCTAGGATTAATGTATTACATTCCTTAAGCATAAGCTTACATAGTCTTACCTTCGCAGCCTCTCCTCCAGATAATACAACCATTAATGACTCAATCTTATCCTTTGTAAGTCCACAAGCAGCTAATGCTCCACGAACCTCAGCATTAGTCATTGAAGGGTACATATTCCATACCTCCTCATGAGCTGTAGTTCTATCATACTTCTCCTCTTGTACGAAATATCCATACTCAATATTATAATCAAGCTCTACCTTACCACTAATTGGCTTTTGAAGTCCAAGCATTGTCTTTAAAAGTGTAGACTTTCCAATTCCGTTAGCTCCACGAATAGCATACTTATGACCACGCTCAATTACAAGGTTAAGTGGCTTTGATAATGGTGTATCATATCCAATAACAAGATCACGACAGGTAATGACAAACCTACCAGAGGCTCTAGCCTCCTTGAAGCTAAAGTTTGGCTTTACCTTTTCTGAAGCCTTATCTATAATAACCATTTTATCAAGCTGACGCTGTCTAGACTTTGCCATATTTGTAGTGGCAACTCTAGCCTTATTCTTAGCAATAAATGTTTCAAGACGTTGAATTTCCTTTTGTTGCTTCTCATATGCGATATTTTGATGCTCAATCTCTATTGCATGAAGCTTTTGGAATAAGTCATAGTTTCCACTATATCTTGTAAGCTTTCCATCCTCAAGGTGGTAAATAACATTTACTACATTGTTAAGGAAAGGAATATCATGAGATACTAGAAGGAAGGCATTCTCATAGTTTTGTAGATAGTTAGTTAACCATCTAATATGAGACTCATCTAGGAAGTTAGTAGGCTCGTCTAGGATTAAAATCATAGGATTTTCAAGAATTAGCTTAGTAAGTAAAACCTTACTACGCTGTCCTCCAGAAAGCTCTGTTACATCCTTATCATATCCAATATCACCAAGACCAAGTCCGTTACCAACCTCTTCAATCTTAGAATCTATTGTATAGAATCCTGAGGTGTCAAGCTCTGATTGAATCTCTCCAATCTCTTCAAGCATACTTGCTGTCTCTTCTTCAGTAGCTGTAGCCATTTTATCATACATGGCATACATCTCCTGCTCCATCTCAAACATATGAGAAAAAGCAGTCTTTAAGAATTCCTTTATAGTAAGTCCTTCTGTAAGCTTTGTATATTGATCAAGATAACCCTTAGTTATTCTTTTGTTCCATTCAATTTTTCCATCATCTGGGGTAATATTTCCCATAATGATATTAATAAATGTAGATTTTCCCTCTCCATTAGCTCCAACAAGTCCAATGTGCTCACCCTTTTGCATAACGAATGATGCATGCTCTAGAATTGTTCTTTCACCAAATCCATGGGAAACATCTGTAACCTTTAATACGCTCATTTATTTTCACCCGAGTTTTAATATATCAAAATTAAATAAAAAAAGCAATAAAGAAAAGAGGATATAAATCCTCTTACTCAATAAATCCCTTCATACCTGATTGCATTAAGGCATTTGACATATCAATAATATCCTTAAGTGGAATCTTCTTTCCCTCATCAACCCACTTACGATAAATATCAAGAGACGTAGTATTCATAAAGTTAATTAGTACTTCCTTCTTAAATGTATCTAAGGCATTGTATTGATTATTATCCTTAAAAACAGCATCTAACACCTTAGAAATAGCCTTAAATCTAGTATACCCAAAATTACCAGACATAAGAATTCTTTCATAAGTAATTCCCATTAAAGATAATGCAGTAAAGAAATCTCTATTAAGCTTGTCAAACTCCTCTGGAAGCTTATGTTTAGATACAAGCTTTATAAACTCCTCAGCCATTTCCTGTTGAATCTCGATTAATAGATCATCTAGCCCATTATAATAACGGTAGAATGTTTTAGGGTTAATCATGGCCTCTTGACATAAAACCTTAACATCCATTCTTTCAAAATCAGTGTCAACAATAAGCTTTTCAAAAGCCTCCCTAATTGAAGACATTGTTCTTTGGACTCTTAAGTCCTCATTTCCTGTTATTTTCATACGCAATTCAATCTCCTATTTATAACTTATATCTTAATTTTAGCATAAAAATATTTAAAGTCTAGAATATTGCTTAAATATTATAAAAAATATGTTAATTATACAAAATACAAAAAA
>JAILRQ010000039.1 GCA_024698125.1 Acholeplasmatales bacterium | reverse complement strand
GATAGGGTATCATGCATTAAGACTATGTCAGAGGCCTCAATAGCCGCATCACTTCCAACTCCACCCATCGCAATACCTATATCTGACTTCATGATTACAGGAGCGTCATTAATACCATCTCCTACAAAGCATAGATACTCATTATCCTTCTTTTCCCCTAAAAGCTCATCCATAGCACTTACCTTACCATCAGGTAGTAATGAGGCCTTAAACTCCTTAAGGCCAAGGGTATTGGCTACATGGTATGCAATAGCCTCATTATCTCCTGTAAGCATTACAGTACGAGCTCCAATGCTATTAAGGTATTCAATAGTGCGCTTAGCATCATCCTTAATCTCATCAGAGATTACAATATATCCTAAATATTTATTATCTACTGCAACATATACAATAGTTCCAATCTCATTAATATTATCATAAGCTATCTCATAAGCCTCCATAAGCTTATGATTTCCGCATAGGATAGTATGCTCACCTATAGCCTCTATACCCTTACCCTGGATATCCTTTATACTATAAGTATTTGCTATCTCCTTACCATATTCTGATCTAATAGATTCAGCAATAGGGTGATTACTCATAGCCTCAGCAAGGGCTGCATATTCTATTATCTCATCTCTTTTATCCTCTGGATATACCTTAGTAATCTTAAAGCTTCCCTTAGTTAAGGTACCTGTCTTATCAAAGACAAATACATTAGCTCTATTAAATCTTTCAAGATGAATTGAGCCCTTAATAAGTACTCCATTCTTTGAAGCTCCACCAAGACCTGCAAAGAATGATAATGGTACAGAAATTACTAATGCACATGGGCATGATACTACAAGGAATGATAGGGCTCTATAAACCCAATCTGTAAATGTATACCCATCCCCCATAATACCACTTATTGTAGGTGGGATTATCGCAAGGGCTAGGGCTAGAAATACAACTGTTGGTGTATAGTATTTAGCAAATCTTGTAATAAAGGCCTCGCTTTTTGATTTAGCGTTAGAGGCATTTTCTACAAGATCTAATATCTTAGCTACAGTTGAGTCATGGAAGGCCTTTGTAACCCTTATTTCAAGAAGCTGTGATATATTTACACTACCACTTAAAACACTATCTCCAACCTCTACATCACGAGGTAATGATTCTCCTGTTAAGGCCTTTGTATCAAGTGATGAGGCTCCAGAGATAATAACACCATCAAGTGGTATTCTTTCTCCAGGCTTTACTACAATAATATCATCAACCTTAACCTCTAATGGTGATACCACCTTAATATCACCACTAGATTTAAGGTTTGCGTAATCTGGTCTTATATCCATAAGGGATGTGATATCCCTTCTTGATTTAGATACAGCATATGATTGGAACCATTCTCCTACCTGGTAGAATAAAAGTACTGCACATCCCTCATCAAAGCCTTCAGGATTACCTTCCTTAATTCCAGTATATATTCCAAGTCCAAAGGCTCCAATTGTGGCCACTGCCATAAGGAAGTTTTCATCAAATATTTGTCCATGAGAAATATTTATAGCACTCTTTTTTAAAACATCATGCCCTATATAAATGTATATTGCAAAATATAGACCAAATGTTAATAGCCAGCCATAATCATTTTCTATAAGGCTTGATATTCCATTTGGATATCCATCAAAGGCATTCTTTAATACTAAATCTGTTATAAGTACAATAAAGAATAATACTAGGGCTATAATTATTCTTCTTAGGTTTCTTTTTTGCTTACGAGTCATAAATTACCTCCACAATAGTTGAATAGTCGTTCAACTATCAAACATTTTATTATGGTATGTCTCCATACCATAATTAATTAATCTTCAATTTCAAAATCAGGCTCAATCTTACGTGCTGTCTTTAATACAGTCTTTAGATTCTTATCTAAATCCTCTGCATCAAGCATCATCTTTTGAGTCATGAAATTAATCTCACAGCTATTAACGAAGTCAAGCTTCTTAATAGCCTCCTGACATTTAAATGCACAATTTGCACAGTCTACTTCAATTCTATATGTCTTAACCATATTAAGACCTCCTATCTATTCTCTTCTATGTGGGCAATCGCTGTATTGAAGATGATAGAGATATGATCATCATCAAATGAATAGTAAACCTCTTTACCATCCTTACGACCCTTCACAAGCTTTGCGTCCTTTAATGTTCTAAGCTGATGTGATACTGCAGATTTATTCATACCAACACACTCACAAATATCAGTAACGCAAAGCTCCTGACCTGCAAGAGTATAAAGTATTTTAGTACGAGTGTTATCCCCTAGCACCTTAAATAAATTAGTTAGCTTATCAATTTCATCTTGATTTGGCATATTCTTCTTTATATTCTCTAAATCCATAATATCACTTCCTACCTATATTCTATCAATAGTTGAATAGTTTGTCAACTGTTCAACTAAAGAATATTTAAAATAATAAGAGGACGATAATTTTTAAATTACCGTCCAATTATTTCATTATAGCCTTTTAATTTCCTCTACACTAAGACCAGATGCCTCTGATATAAGCTTTATATCTACTCCTAGCTTTAAAAGATTCTTTGCTATTTCTATAGCTTTAGCTTTTTCTCCTTCAGCTATTCCTTGGGCTTTCCCTTCAGCTATTCCTTGGGCTTTTCCTTCGGCTCTACCCTCAGCTAATCCTTGGGCCTTTCCTTCGGCTCTACCCTCAGCTAATCCTTCTTCACGTCCTACCTTCTTGGCGTAGTTCTTCATTGATCTTATCTCTATTTCATTGTCTCTTCTGAGCTGGGCTTGAAGTCTTAGGACCTCATCCTTATCATATTCTTCAATCATATTAGCCACTCCCTTCAAGAAAGGATCGTTTTCACCTAGATAT
>JAILRQ010000027.1 GCA_024698125.1 Acholeplasmatales bacterium | reverse complement strand
GAAATCTCTGTTGAGGAGATCAAGGCTGTTATTCGTAAGGCAGTTCTTGAGGTTAAGTTCTTCCCAGTATTCTGTGGATCTGCATTCCACAACATGGGAGTAAGAAGAATGCTTGATGGAGTTATCGAGTATCTACCTTCTCCACTTGATATTGAAGCTGCTAAGGGACATAAACCAGATGGTGAGACTGTTAGCGTTGAGGCTAAGGATGACGGAAAGTTCGCCGCATTAGCATTCAAGGTATTAACTGACCCATTCGTAGGAAGATTAACATTCTTCCGTGTTTACCAAGGACACACAACTTCAGGATCTTATGTTGAGAATACAACTAAGGGAATTAAGGAGAGATTCTCTCGCCTATTATTAATGCATGCAAATCACCAACAACAAATCGAAGAGGTTTTCGCTGGAGATATCGCTGCTGCAGTTGGACTTAAGAATACTACAACTGGAGACACATTAACTGCTGATGATTATGATATCATCCTTGAGAAGATGGAGTTCCCAGAACCAGTTATCTCTGTTGCTGTTGAGCCTAAGACTAAGGCTGACCAAGAGAAGATGACTCAAGCTTTAATCAAGCTTGCAGAAGAGGACCCAACATTCAGAACATATACTGATGTTGAGACAGGTCAAACAATCATCGCCGGAATGGGTGAGCTTCACCTAGACATCATTGTTGACCGTATGAAGAGAGAGTTCAAGGTAGAGGCTACTGTTGGAGCACCACAAGTTTCTTACCGTGAGACTATCACTGTTCCTGCTGACGTTGAAGGAAAGTTCATTCGTCAATCAGGAGGACGTGGACAATATGGACATGTATGGATCAAGTTTGAGCCAAATCCTGAGAAGGGATATGAGTTCGTTGATGCTATCGTTGGAGGATCAGTTCCAAGAGAGTACATTCCAGTTGTTGACAAGGGATTACAAGAGGCTATGCCAAATGGAATTCTAGCTGGATACCCAGTTATTGATGTTAAGTGTACATTATTCGATGGATCATACCATGACGTTGACTCATCAGAAATGGCATATAAGATTGCTGCATCTATGGCATTAAAGGCATCTAAGGATAAGTGTCAACCAGTTATTCTAGAGCCAATCATGGTTGTAGACGTAATCGTTCCAGAGGATTATGTTGGAAACGTAATCGGAGATTTAACTTCTCGTCGTGGACGTCTTGATTCACAAGAGAAGAGAGGAAACGCAATGAACATTCGTGCATACGTACCTCTAGCTGAGATGTTCGGATATGCAACATCACTACGTTCTAACACTCAAGGAAGAGGAACATTCATAATGCAAATGGATCATTATGAGCAATGTCCTCGTAATATCCAAGAGGATATTATTAAAAAGAGAGGACAAAACTAATTAATACTTGATTTTGTAATTCAAATATTATAAAATTGATATTGTATTAACGTATTGTTAAATTTTTTGTAAAAAAACAAATAAAGAAAATAAATTATAGGAGGACCATATAATATGGCAAAGGAAAAATTTAATCGTAGTAAACCACATGTAAACATTGGTACAATCGGACACGTAGACCATGGTAAAACTACTCTAACTGCTGCTATTACTAACGTATTAGCTAAGCAAGGTGGAGCTAAGGCTATGGCTTATGACCAAATCGACGGAGCTCCAGAAGAGCGTGAAAGAGGAATCACAATCAATACTGCACACGTAGAGTATGAGACTGCTAACAGACACTATGCACACGTAGACTGTCCAGGTCATGCTGACTATGTTAAGAACATGATCACAGGAGCAGCTCAAATGGATGGAGCAATTCTAGTAGTTGCTGCAACTGACGGAGCTATGCCTCAAACTCGTGAGCACATCTTACTTGCTAAGCAAGTTGGTGTTCCAAGAATCGTTGTATTCTTAAATAAGTGCGACATCGTTGATGACGATGAGTTCGTTGATCTAGTAGAGATGGATATCCGTGAGTTACTAAACGAGTACGGATTCCCTGGAGATGAGACTCCATTCATCCGTGGATCTGCTCTTGGAGCATTAAACGGAGAGGAAAAGTGGGTTGAGAAGGTTAATGAGTTAATGGCTGCAGTAGACGAGTATATCCCTACACCAGCTAGAGACACTGACAAGCCATTCTTAATGCCAGTTGAGGACGTATTCACAATCACTGGACGTGGAACTGTTGCTACAGGACGTGTTGAGCGTGGAATGTTAAAGTTAAACGATGCAGTTGAAATCGTTGGAATCAAGGATACTCAATCTACAGTTGTAACTGGAATTGAGATGTTCCGTAAGCTATTAGACTATGCTGAGGCTGGAGATAACGTTGGTACACTTCTTCGTGGAATCACTCGTGATCAAATCCAAAGAGGACAAGTTCTTGCTAAGCCAGGATCAGTTCATCCTCATAAGAAGTTTACAGCACAAGTTTACGTATTAACTAAGGATGAGGGAGGAAGACATACACCATTCTTCACTAACTATAGACCTCAATTCTTCTTCCGTACAACTGATGTTACAGGAGTAATCAACCTTCCAGAAGGAAAGGAAATGGTTATGCCAGGAGATAACACAGAAATGGTTGTTGAGTTAATTCACCCAATTGCTATTGAGCAAGGAACTAAGTTCTCTATCCGTGAGGGTGGACGTACTGTAGGTGCTGGATCAGTAGTTACAATTCTTGAGTAATTAAACCTATAAACATTAAAGACTATAAGCCTATGCTTATGGTCTTTTTTTTCGTTTGTGATATAATAAGGTGGAGGTAATTATTATGATAGATACACATTCACACCTACTTGATGAGGTATTTAAGGATGACTTAGATGACTGCATCAAAAGATGCAAGGATAACAATGTTAATAAAATAGTTCTTGTAGGCTTTGAGCGTATTACAAATAATAAGGCCCAGGAGCTTTCAAAGAAGTATGATATCTTTTATCCTACAGCAGGAATACACCCAGAAGAGGTTAAGGATATATCAGACCTAGATTATTTAGAGGATTTCATTAAAAATAATAAGGTTTATGCTATTGGAGAGTGTGGACTTGATTATCATTGGACAAAGGAAACAAAGGAGCTTCAAAAGATTATTTTTGAAGGACAAATAAAGATGTCTATTAAATATAATTTACCACTTATAATTCATTCAAGGGATGCAATAGAGGATACTTATAATATCCTTGAAAAATATAAGGGACAGCTAAGAGGCGTTATGCACTGCTATAGTGGTTCACTTGAAATGGCACAAAGATTTTTGAGCTTAGGATTATATATTGGTCTAGATGGACCTGTAACATTTAAAAATGCTAAGGAGCCTAAGAGGGTTGCAGAAAATATCCCTCTTGATAGATTACTCCTTGAAACAGATTGTCCTTGGATGACACCTTCACCATATAGGGGAAAGAGAAACGAATCATCTTATGTAGTTTATGTATGTGAGGAAATTGCAAAGCTACGTAATATGACTTATAGGGAAATAGAAGAGGCAACAGATAGAAATGCCTCAAGTCTATTTAATATTTAAAAGGAGCTGATAATATGAAAAAGCTAATGTTTGCTATACCATTAGCCCTAGCAGTATGCACATTATCATCATGTGATTTATTATCCAATGCTACTTCATCTACTGGAAGTGAGGATTCCTCTGAAATTGATAGTAGCTTAGAAACTACAGAAATTATTACAACCTATACAGAAGCCTATTCAAAGGTTATGCATTCATGCTTTGGTGTAAGAAATATCTTATCCTCATCTACATACGCAATAGGTTCTTGCGTATGTATTAAGGAGGATGATGAATATTCCTACTTTATTACAAATAGACATGTAATTGAGGCTAGCGATACCTCAAAGGAATCAGATTCTATATCTATTTATTTTGGAGATGGAATTTATTATTCTGCAACCCTTTTAGCATGTACTACATATGCTGAACGTACAGCAGATCAATCAGATGACTTAGCGCTATTAAGAATTTCTACTCCATCATCTGATTCAATAGAAATAGATCCTGTAGAGTTTTCTTCATCTGTAATATCTAAGGGAGCATCTGTTATATCTGTTGGATGTCCATTATCCCTAACAAACTATAATACTCTTACAGAGGGTATTGTATCAAAGGTATTAACATCTCAAAATCTATATATGCACACAGCAACTATTAATCCTGGAAACTCAGGAGGAGGATTATTTACTCTTGATGGTAAGCTTATAGGTATTAATGTATCAGGAGATTATAAGTTATCTACTGAGGATGGATATACCTATAACACTGTAGATGATATGTATAATGCTATTACATATGAGCATGTAGAATCATTCTTAAACGAAAACAACTTTGATTTATAAGGAGGTAGGTAATATGAAAAGATTTATCTCTTTATTGATATTAGGGCTTTTCGCATTATCTCTTACCTCTTGTAGCCTATTTGGAAAT
>JAILRQ010000012.1 GCA_024698125.1 Acholeplasmatales bacterium | reverse complement strand
GCAGAGCTTGACTTAAAGGATGTATATAAAAAAATAGAGGAAAATACATTCCTAAACTCAGATAAAATATTAAGTGCCTTTATTAAAAATAAGGTTGATTATGCAGATTTTACTGATAGAAATGGTTATGGTTATTTTGATACTGGAAGAGAAAAGATTGAAAATATCTTCGCAACTATACTAGGATGTGAGGATGCTCTTGTAAGATGTCAAATAATGTCTGGTACTAACGCATTATGGTTAGCCTTCAGTGCTCTATTACATCATGGAGATACAATGATTTCATTATCAGGACGTCCTTATGACTCATTACTTGAAATGGTTGGTGTTTTAGGTAATTCTACTCAATCTCTTAAAAGTATTGGAGTAAAATATGAGGAAATAGATTTAATTGATAGCCAATTTGATTTAAAGAAAATCAAGGAAAGATTATCAAAAAATGATGTAAAGCTTGTAGAGATTCAAAGATCAAGAGGTTATTCTTCTCGTAATTCTCTTACAATTAAGCAAATTGAAGAATGCATTCAAGAAATCCGTAAGGTAAATAAGGATGTTATTATAATGGTTGATAATTGCTACGGTGAATTAGTAGAGGCTAAGGAGCCTGGTGATGTAGGTGCTGATATAGTAGTTGGTTCCTTAATGAAAAACCTAGGTGGTGGAATTGCACAAAGTGGTGGATATATTGCTGGTAAAAAGGAATATATTCATATGATTGCTGAAAGATTAACAGCTCCTGGTATAGGTAAGGATCTTGGTGCTAATTATAATCAAAACATCAATTTCTTTAAGGGTGTATTTATGGCACCTAGAGCTGTTGAAGGAGCTTTAAAGACTCAAGTATTTGCATCTTATATGCTTGAGCATCTTAACTTTGAGGTTAGTCCTAAATATAATGATTATAGAACAGATATTATTCAAATAATTAAGCTTAATAATAAAGAAAATCTTGTAAGATTTGCTCAAAGCCTACAAGCATCTTCTCCTATTGATAGCCATGTTTATATTGAGCCAGCTCCAATGCCTGGATATCCTTGTGATGTAGTTATGGCTGCAGGATGCTTTACAGAGGGTTCAACAATTGAGCTTTCTGCTGATGCTCCACTAAGAGAGCCATTCCTATTATATATGCAAGGCTCTTTAACATATGAATATGGTAAGCTTTCAATTATGAATGCCATTTCAAATATATTAAAAAAATAATTAATTATAAAAAAATATCTCCAAGCCAATTATAGCTTGGAGATTTTTTGTTGTTATTAAAATGTATTAACAGCTTGAATATTGTCCGCCATCAATTCTTATAATTGAATTATTGATATAGCTAGCCTCATCACTTGCTAAAAACTTAACAAGATAAGCTACTTCCTTTGGATCTCCAAAGCGATGAGCCATGATTTTATCTAATTCCATATTCATGAATTCCTCATCATAATCCTTAAGCTCATTTTCTGTACCAATAAATCCAGGTGCAATTGCATTTACAGTTGCATATGGTGCAAACTGTATCGCAAGATTATGAGTTAAAGCGTTTAATGCTGCTTTACTTGTATCATATTCAATTCCCATAGGATAATATGTATTCATACCATTTGTTGAAGAAATATTAATTATTCTTCCCCATTTAGCATCCATCATATGATTGTATGCTCTACGGGCTGTAATATATGAACCAAGTAGATTTACATCTAATGTTCTTTTAAATGTTTCTAGCTTCTTTTCAGAAAATATAGATGGACAATCTATAGCCGCATTATTTACTAATACGTCTACTCCGCCTAAGCTTTCTTCAATTTGATTAAACATCAGATCAACTTCCTTTTCACTTGATACATCACACTGTATTACAAGTGATTTAACGTTGTATTGCTTAATCTCCCTCTCTAATTCATAGGCTTTATCCTTTGATGTATGATAATTAATAACTACATCATATCCAGCTTTAGCTAGTTCAATAACAATTGCTCTTCCTATACCAATAGCTGAACCCGTTACAAGTGCAACCTTGCTCATTTATTATGCACGGCCTTGATATGTTCCATCAATTGTTGAAACAATAACCTTTTCTCCTTGCTCAACGAATTGAGGAACACGGATTCTTAATCCTGTCTCACATGTTGCATCCTTAGTTGATGTAGAAGGTGCTCCTGATACAGCAGGTGATGTTTCAGTAATAATTAATTCAACCTTATCAGGTAGTACAACATCTAGTACCTCTCCTTGGTAGAAGTTTAGCTTTAACTCCATACCATCGATTAAATAATACTTTTGATCTCCTAATACTGCATCACTAATTTCATACATTTCATATGTTGCTTGATCCATGAAATAATATGTTCCATTATCAGAATATGAATATTGAACAGCAATCTTATCAATTTGAGCTTGCTCAAACTTCTCATTTGTATTGAAGTTACGCTCAAGAACGTTTCCTGTTCTTAAATCCTTTAATCTAGTCTTTAAAATAGCTGCTCCCTTACCTGGTTTAACATTCATAAACCAAAGAACAACATATAACTTTCCATCAATAATTAATGTTACTCCGTTTTTAACCTCTGGTGCTCCGATTTGTGCCATAATATCAATCTCCTTTATATTTTTTTATTAAATGATAATACACTTTATTTTATGCTTTTATATATCAAATTGTCAAGTTTATTTAAAGATTTCTACTCTATTTACCTTCCTATATTATTCAATACCCTCATCAAGGCAATCCATAAATAGCTTTACAAGCTCCATTTCCATAGGACTTGTTAGATTATATAGATTATTAGACTCAACAATCTTATTATCATTAAAATACTTTATTTCAACATGTGGTAGGGTAATATCATTTGTATGAGACACATATGATAATATCCTATCCTTATTATCTAATAATAGCTGGTATTTAGCCTTATATCCTTTTTTAACCTTAAAGGCATCTTTGTCTATTCTAAATCCACTTTCCTTAAACTCGTATTTTCCATCACCTTGTGGCTTAATAACATTTAATGTAATCTTTAGCATAATACACTCCTATTAAAAAAGAGGCCGAAGCCTCTTTATTATTTTAGTACTTCTCGAAGTAGTTCTTAATCTCCCAGTCTGTTACAGCACATCTGAAGCTGTCCCATTCCTTCTTCTTAGACTCTACTAGCTTTTCAGTAACGATAGGTCCTACTGCACCCTTAATTACATCATCCTTAAGGAATCCTTGCATTGCATCATATAGGTTTCCTGGAAGAGACTCGATACCCTTAGCGTCACGCTCTTTTTGATTCATAACGTATAGGTTATCATAGATTGCCTCTGTATGAGGGCAGTTCTTCTTAACTCCGTCCATACCAGCAGCAAGAATTGCAGATATTGCAAGATATGGGTTAGCTGATACATCTACTGAACGAACCTCAGTACGAGTAGCCATTCCACGAGCTGCAGGAATACGAATCATTGTTGATCTATTTGAATCTGACCAAGAAATATAGCAAGGTGCCTCATATCCTGGAACGATTCTCTTATATGAGTTTACTGTTGGGTTAGTTAGGAAGCAGAATCCCTTTGCATGAGCAATGATTCCATCAATCCAATCAAGAGCTAATTGGCTTAGCTTGTTTGGAGTATTGTTATCAAAGAAGGCATTCTTGTTATCCTCTGTTAATAATGAGCAGTTAACATGCATTCCTGAACCATTGATTCCAGCAACTGGCTTTGGCATGAATGTTGCATGTAGTCCATGACGACGTGCAATATTCTTAACTACAAGCTTGAATGTTTGAACATTGTCACATGCAGCAAGTGCTGTGTCATACTTGAAGTCAATCTCATGTTGACCAGGAGCAGCCTCATGGTGAGATGCCTCTACGTCAAATCCAATCTTTTGTAATGCTAGTACGATATCACGACGGCAGTCAACGGCTGAATCCATTGGTGCTAGGTCGAAATAATCACCCTTATCATTGAAGTCTAATGAAGGCTTTCCATCAGCTCCAAGCTTGAATAGGAAGAACTCAGGCTCAACTCCACAGTTTAAAGCCTTAAATCCTAGCTTCTTCATTTCTGCTACATTCTTCTTTAAGATTCCTCTTGGGTCTCCCTCAAATGGTACATGCTCTCCAGTATGCTCACCTGGCTTATAGATATCACAGATGAATCTTGCAGCCTTACCATAAGATGAATCCTCCCAATCAAGGATTAGGAATGTATCTAGATCTGGATGAAGGTACATATCTGCCTCGAATACTCTGGCAAATCCTTCAATTGAAGATCCGTCAAACATAATCTTATTCTCTAATGCATCATCAAGTCTTGATACTGGAATCTCAACGTTCTTTAAAATTCCATCCATATCAGTAAACATTAATCTAATGTACTTGATGTTCTCTTTCTCAATAATTTCACGAATTTGTTGTTCTGTATACTTGCTCATAATTTAATCCCCCGAAAACTATTTGTTCCGTCTTTCTTTTGTTTTTATGCTAGGTATGGATGCTTCTTCATTAAAGCTACAACATCCATCTTAACAGCATTTAATACATTCTCATCATCCTTATTTCTTAATGCTAAATCAATAAGGCGAGCTACATTTTTGAAATCCTCCTCGTTAAATCCACGAGTAGTCATGGCTGCAGTACCAAGTCTGATTCCAGATGTTACTGTTGGCTTTTCAGTATCTCCTGGAATTCCATTTTTATTTACAGTGATGTTAACCTTACCTAAGCACTCCTCAGCTTCCTTACCAGTAATTCCTAGTGAAGCCTTAGTGTTTAGTAGCACAACGTGGTTATCACTACCACCTGAAACAAGTGTATATCCCTTTGCTGTAAGCTCATCACAGAAAGCATGCATATTGCATATGATTTGCTTAGCATATTCCTTAAACTCTGGCTTTAATGCTTCCCCAAATGCTACTGCCTTACCAGCAATAACGTGCATTAATGGTCCACCTTGAGTTCCTGGGAATACTCTTGAATTAACCTTCTTAATAATATCAGGATTATTTGTTAAAATAATTCCTCCACGAGGTCCTCTTAATGTCTTGTGAGTTGTTGATGTAACGATATCAGCATAATCACAAGGATTTGGATGAAGACCTGCAGCTACAAGTCCTGCAATGTGAGCCATATCAACCATTAAATATGCTCCTACAAGATCTGCAATCTCTCTAAACTTCTTAAAATCTATAATTCTTGAATATGCAGATGCTCCTGCCACAATGATTTGTGGCTTAAACTCTAAGGCCTTAGCCTTAACATCCTCATAATCAATTAATCCAGTTGTAGGATCTACTCCGTATGAAACAACCTTATAGTCATTTCCACTAAAGTTCTTAGCCATACCATGAGTAAGATGTCCTCCATCAGCTAGATTCATACCTAGTATTGTATCTCCTAGGTTAATAAGTGATCTATAAGCTGCCATATTAGCTTGAGATCCACTATGAGGCTGTACATTTGAATATTTTACATTAAAAAGCTTTTGTACTCTCTCATTTGCTAGGTTTTCAACGATATCTACATAATCGCATCCACCATAGTATCTCTTACCACTATATCCCTCAGCATACTTATTAGTCATTACTGATCCTTGAGCCTCTAATACAGCCTTAGATACAAAGTTCTCTGAAGCTATTAGCTCAATATGTGTTTGTTGACGATTGAACTCTGCTTCAATCGCATCAAATACTTCTTTATCCTTCTTCTCTAGTTCAGTCATATTTCCTCCAAAAATCTTCCAAGGTTATTATATCAAATAATAAATCAAAGTTAAACACAAATAACTTCTCTTTTTTAATAAGAGCTATAATAACAAAATATTATTCAATCAATACGCTAAAAACAAATTATTTTATAATAACCTGCTTATTATCAAAATCAACAACAACACTTTCAGTTCTGGCTGTTGGAATATTCTTTCCAACAAAGTCAGCACGAATAGGAAGCTCTCTATGACCTCTATCAACTAAAATAGCAAGCTCTATCTTTGCAGGTCTTCCTAAATCTATAACAGCATCCATTGCAGCTCTAACAGATCTTCCTGTATATAATACATCATCAACAAGGATAACTACCTTGCCATTAACAGGAGAGCTAAAGTTAGCCACAGCCTCAGGAGCCTTCTTCTCATCATCACGATGTGAAATGATATCTATCTCATCGACCTCTACCTCAGTACCATCGATTTCCTTAATCATTTGTGCTAGATATCTAGCAATAGGTGTACCCTTATGCTTAATACCTACTAGCACAACATTAGACATATCATCATTTCTTTCAATGATTTCATGAGTAAGTCTCTTTAGTGTCTTTTCAAATTGCTCAGATTCAATAACTACCTTCATAATTATTCCCACCTTTAAAATTTCAAAAAAAAGGCACTAAGGCCTTTTTCTTATTCTTCGTCTTCCTCTTCTGCAATATTAGCATTGTGAGTAACGTCTTGTACATCCTCATTCTCAGCGAACATTTCCATCATACGATCGAACTTAGCCTTAGCCTCTTCGTCAAGATCTACGTACATAGAAGCAATCATAGAAACTCCTTGCTCCTTGAAATCTAGCTCCTTACCTGAAGCATCAAGTGCATCAGAAATAGCTGAAGCATTCTTTGGATCATCAAGAATAACTACATTTCCATCCTCGTCAGTTGAAGTCTCCTCAGGGAAAACATCAGCTCCCATAAGAACCTCTAGAGTCTCATCCTCAGTCATTCCTGAGAATACGAACTTAGCTCTACGTGCGAATAGATGTCCAACGTTTGTTCCAACTGTTCCTCCAGTCTTACTGAAGATTTGACGAACATCTGTGAATGTTCTGTTAACATTATCAGTTAAGCAGTCAACCATAACGGCAACCTTACCTGGACCATATCCCTCATAATGAGTTTCCTTCATATTTCCAGACTTTAATCCAGATGCTTTCTCTAAAGCTCTCTTAATAACTTCAGCAGGACATTGATCCTTCTTAGCTCTTTCGATAAGCTTCTTAAGTGGTTGGTTCATATCTGGATTTGGATCTCCAGCCTTAGCACAATCTAAGATTTCCTTTCCCCACTTTGAATATTTTTTAGACTTCATTAAAGCAGTCTTTGCCATAGATGCGGCACGAACTTCATGAGCTCTTCCCATACTATATACTTCCTTTCGACTTTAAATTTACATTAAATTTTTTAACTATTACTTTTCTATTATATTATTTTCATAGTATTTTTTCAATACAACAAATAATTTTTTTAAAAATTATAAATATACACATGTTGTGATTTAATGTGGTATAATAAATTATATATGAACGAGGGGTAATTGCATATGTACACAAATTTAGAATTGGTAAAGCATGACTATTTTAAAAATATGCTTCAGCAAACTAACATTGGCTTTCTTCTAGATCCATTGACAGGTGTAGTAACAAGACAGGTGTTTATTGATTTTGTACAATATCTTATTTCACAAAGCATTCCATTTACACTTGCTATGCTCGATCTAGATAATTTTAAACAAATAAATGATAACTATGGCCATCAAATTGGAGATGATGTTTTAAAGGCTGTGGCCTCTGACCTTTCTAAATACCTTGGACCTAATGGTATTGTTGGAAGATTTGGTGGAGATGAGTTCGTCTATGTAGATTTAAAGGACATAGATTATGATTCTAACCATAATTTCTTAGCAGGTATGTTTAATAATTTCTGCGTATTAAGAAAGAATCTTAAGCTTTCTAATTGTAACCCTTTTATCACAGGTACAATTGGAGCTTGTACATTCCCAAGGGATGCAAAAACATATGATGAGCTTCTTGCCTGTGCTGATAAAACCTTATATAGAGGTAAGATGAAGGGTAGAAATTGCTATATCATCTATGTTGAATCAAAGCACAAAAATATAACTGTCCAAAAGATTGCAAAGGAGGATGTATACACAATGATGTATACTATCTCTCATGAGTTTGAAGCTGCAACAACTAAAAAGGACAAGCTATTTACAACATTCATTAATCTTGAAAGTATAATGAAGATTCAATATCTTCTATTTATTGATAAAACCGGTTCTATAATTGATTGTAACAACGGAAAAATAATTGGTACAACTAAAAACTTCAAGTCTATACTTGGAGATGCCGCAATCATAAGCTCAAACTATGTATATGATACAACATCACTTGATGGTATGATTCATGATGAGCTTAGTATGCTTCCACTTCAATCAATTTTAATTACAAGAGTTGAAATGAATAATCATTTCTATGGACATCTATTATGTACTGAGCAACGTAATTCAAGAATATGGCAGCCAGACGAAAAGGCTCTTCTATTTTATGTTGCCAAATGCCTAGCAGGTTTCCTTGAAAGAGAAAATCTTACTAAATAACAAAAAGGAAGTTGGTGAGAGCTATGTATACAAATGAAATCTTAAGTAAATATGATTACTTCAATAATATGATATCAAATGATAATGTTACTAACTTTCTTGATAGCTTAACTGGTGTACTACAAAGAAAATATATCTACAAATACATTGAAATGCTAATGAATAAAAATACCCCATTTACAATGGCAATACTTGATGTTGATAACTTCAAATTTGTAAATGACAAATATGGCCATAAGGTTGGAGATGAGGTATTACAGCAGCTTGCTGATAATCTAATAAAGTTCATAGGTGAGGATGGTCTTGTTGGAAGATATGGTGGAGATGAGTTTATTCTCATTTGGACTAAGAGTACAGACTATAATGAAATTCATGATTTCTATGATAAAATGTGTCATAATGATTTAGTACTTAGAAAATCATATGAATGTACCGGATGTGCTCCATTTATAACAGGAACAATCGGTTCTGCTTCTTATCCTGTTGATGCAACTAACTTCAACGATATGTTTGATCTATGTGATAAAACATTATATAGAGGTAAGGTAAAGGGTAGAAACTGTTATATTATTTATGTTGAGAAAAAGCATAAATATATTACAGTTCAGGAGCTTGCAGAGCTTGATATCTTCCAGGTTCTTACAACACTTACCAATAAGTTCTATGGAACAAGAGAGATAAAAGATAAGATTAGAAACTCTATTATCTACCTTAGAGCACAGCTTCAGCTAGATAACATTTATTACATCAAAAAGAATGGTGACCTTATTGATGTAAATACTCAAGGAGTACTTGCACGTCTAGGAAATCTAGATTCACTTCTTAACGAAGACAATATATATACTTCATCATATATATCAAATATAAAATCTGCATCTCCTGAGCTTGGTAATGTAATTGAGCCATATGGAATTCATTCAATTCTATTTACTAATATAAGATCTAAGGAGCATAAATATGGATATATATTCTTTGCACTAGAGCGTACAGCAAGAATATGGCAGCCTAATGATAAGGCCATTCTTCTATACCTATCAAAGCTTATAGCATCCTACCTTGATTTACATCCTGAAAAGGTATAAAAAAATGGAACCAATTTAAGAATTGGTTCCTTTTCTTTTAGTACTTATTTCTATAATAGATAGCTGTTATTAGCCAAGTAAGTCCTAACGCAATTAAAACTCCACATAGTGTAACGAATACTATAGTATTTAAGAATCCAGATACTGCAATTCCAATAAGTAATAGGAATATAAGCATCTTTAATGTAAACTGTGAATACTTTTGCTTAATAAAGATTAAACGCTCATCGTTCTTCTTTATTAATACCTGCTTAGCATAGTTCTCAGATCCTAGTATTCTTCCATAATATACTACCTTATATATAACATAGGCTTCACCTATTGCGACTAGCACATAATCTAATACCTTAACTGGAATATTAACCCAATCAGAGAAATGCTTAATTGAAAGTGGTGTTAATATTGAAATTATAATAATAGGAATTGCTATTGATATTGACATAAAAACAAGCTTAATTTTAGTTGTTTTTCTTAATCTCGCTAAATCGTAAACATTCATCCTAATCACCATCCTCTAATGTAAATATTTCCTCTAAGGGCATATTAAATATCTTTGCTATCTTTAATGCCAATAGTAAAGAGGCCTGGTACTTACCATTTTCTATAGATATGATTGTTTGTCTTGTAACTCCAACCATATTAGCTAAGGATTCTTGTGTTATTTTATGCTGTTTTCTTAATTCGTGTACTCTATTAGTCATAAAATAAACCTCCATACTCCTTATTATAACATTTATTTTGCCAATATGTAAACAATGTTTTACATATTTAAAAAATTAAATAAATAATGCGAGGCCATAAAACCTCGCATTATTATTACTTAGTCTTCTTTTCGTCAGCTTCTACTACACCCTTAGCGGCTGCAAGTACACCTGATAGATTTTGAATCTCTGATGGCACTATAATCTTTGTAGCATTTCCATCAGCAACCTTAGCTAAGGCCTCCATAGCCTTTAGGCTTAATACTGCATTGTCAGCTCCTGCTTCCTTTACAAGCTTAATACCCATAGCCTCTGCTTCCTTCTCTACCTTTAAAGCCTCTGCTCTACCTTCTGCAAGATTGATAAGCTTTTGTCTTTCTCCTTCTGCAAGGCGAATCATTTGCTCCTTTTCTCCTTCAGCACGAAGAATTGCAGATTGCTTCTCTCCTTCTGCAATAAGGATTTGAGATTGCTTCTCTCCCTCTGCCTTAAGGATTACCTCACGACGCTCACGCTCAGCACGCATTTGCTTCTCCATAGCATCACGAATATCCTTTGGAGGAAGAATATTTTTAACCTCAACTCTATTAACCTTAATTCCCCATGGGTCTGTGGCCTCATCAAGGATTTGTCTCATTTGAGTGTTAATAATATCTCTTGATGTAAGTGTTGCATCAAGATCTAGCTCTCCGATAATGTTACGTAATGTTGTAGCTGATAAATTCTCAATTGCGAAAATTGGGTTTTCAATTCCATATGCATACTTTTGAGGATCTGTAATTTGGAAATATACAACTGTATCAATTTGCATTGTTACATTATCCTTTGTAATTACTGATTGAGGATCAAAATCCCTAATTTGCTCCTTCATAGTAATAACCTTTGCTACCTTATCAATAAAAGGTACTAGGAAGTGTACTCCTACTCCCCAAGTTGTATGATAAGCTCCAAGTCTTTGTACTATATACTTATCTGTTTGCTTTACAACCTTAATAGATGTTGCAAGTATTAATAATATAATTGCTGCTACTACAGCTAAAACAATAATTAATGGTATTGTTACACTACTTAAAATCATAATTCTTAATTCTCTCCTTCATTATTCTTATTATCAACAGGCTTTACTATAAGCTTAACTCCATCAATGCTTAATATTTCAACCTTTTGACCAACATTAATTGTGATGGTATCATCCTTGGCAATTGCACTCCAAACCTTACCATCAATCTTACATGCACCAACATTATCTGGTGCAATATCATCTACACAAATAGCCTTCTTTCCAATTAAAGAATCAACATTTGTTTCGATTTCATTTCTCTTAACATACCTTTTTACATAAGGTCTTATTAAGACAATACCTAATATAGATATAACTAGGAACACAATAATCTGTACCCAGATTATATGGCACCATATTGCAACTATAGCAGTAATTGCTCCTCCAACAGTTGCCCATATAGATGATAGGTCTGTTGTGTTAAGCTCAACCACTAAAGCTACTATAGCAATTCCTAGCCATACAAATATCATAGCTGTATTTAATGACATTGCTAATAACATAGGTTAAACCTCCCTCTTCAAATCAATGATAAGCATATGCTCATCAGAATCATATGTCATAAGGTATTTCTTAGGATTATCATAACCCTTTCCTGTAATTTGTGAAATACGCTTAATGAACTCCTTATTACTAATTCTACCATAGCTTTGACGTAATGTCACAGTATATAGCTGAGACTGTGGAATATTTCCCTTCTCAACGGCTTCCTTATTTAAAGCCTTTATATAAGCCTTACACTCATCTGGATTAACACCAATCATAACACTATAAGCAAACTCTATTAAATTCTTTGCTGGCTTATTTAGTGTGATATTAGATGTAGCTATGGTTGCGATTAGGTCCTTATTCTTTTCATCAAACCATAAGATACCCATAATCTCACCACCTTACAATTAAATTATACACAAAAATTATCA
>JAILRQ010000006.1 GCA_024698125.1 Acholeplasmatales bacterium | reverse complement strand
ACATTAAACAAGCTTGCTCCAATTCAAAGTGGAATTATGACAACTATCCACGCTTATACTGGAGATCAAATGGTTCTTGATGGACCACACAGAAAGGGAGATTTAAGACGTGCTCGTGCAGCAGCAGTTAATATCGTACCTAACTCAACAGGAGCAGCTAAGGCTATCGGTCTAGTTATTCCTGAATTAAATGGAAAGCTTATCGGATCAGCTCAAAGAGTTCCAGTTCCTACAGGATCAACTACTATTTTAGTAGCAGTAGTTAAGGGACAAGTAACAGTTGACCAAATCAATGAGGCAATGAAGGCAGCTCAATCTGAGTCATTCGGATACAATGATGAGCTAATCGTTTCATCTGATATCGTAGGAATGCGTTTTGGATCATTATTCGATGCAACACAAACTATGGCAACAGTTATGGAAGATGGAAATACTCAAGTTCAAGTAGTAGCTTGGTATGACAACGAGAATTCTTATACATCTCAAATGGTAAGAACAATCAAGTATTTCGCTGAATTAAAGTAATTTAATCAAAAGAATACCTTGGGTGATAGTTATCTATCACCCTTTTTTCATTTTAAACCCTATTATAAAGTTGCATAATTTAGACTTTTATAATATAATATAAAAGTATTTATTTTTAAGAAAAAAGGATGTTTAGAAATGTTCAAGAATTTATTTGATGATGGTAGAAAAGAATTAAAGAGAGTTCAAAAGACTTTAAAGAAGATTTTGGCTCTTGATGAGGAAATGCAGAAGCTTACTGACGATGAGCTTAAGGCTAAAACTCCATATTTTAGAGAGCTTTTAAAGAATGGTAAGACATTAGATGATATCTTACCTGAGGCCTTTGCTGTAGTTAGAGAGGCTGCATATAGATTTACTGGAATGAAGCCATATCCAGTTCAGCTAATCGGAGGACTTGTTCTTCATGGAGGTAACGTTGCCGAGATGAGAACAGGAGAAGGAAAGACATTAACTGCCGTAGCACCAGCATACCTAAATGCACTTTCAGGAGAGGGAGTACATATCGTTACAGTTAACGAGTACCTAGCCGGACGTGAGGCAAATGGAGAGATTGGAAATCTATTCCGTTGGCTAGGACTTACAGTAGGACTTAATATTCGTGACCTAGACCAAAAGGGAAAGCAAGAGGCTTATGCCTGTGACATCCTTTATTCAACTAACTCAGAGCTAGGATTCGATTACCTACGTGATAATATGGCAAGATCTGCTGAGGATTTAGTTCAACAGCGTGGACTTAGAACAGCAATCATCGATGAGGTCGATGATGTATTAATTGATGAGGCTCGTACACCGCTTATTATTTCAGGTGGTTCTAAGGAATCTCCAAAGATTTATCAGCTAGTTGATAAGTTTGTAAGAGGACTTAAGGAAGAGGATTATACAATTGATGCTGAATCTAGATCAATTCAGCTTACACCAGATGGAATGGCTAAGGCTGAAAAGTATTTTACAGTTAAGAATCTATATGATATCGAGAATGTAAACCTTGTTCATAGAATTAATAACGCCCTAAAGGCTAATTATATATTCGCAAACGGAGTAGAGTACGTAGTACAAGAGGGTGAGGTTCTAATTGTAGACTCATTTACAGGACGTATTCTTAAGGGAAGACAATATAATGATGGACTACACCAGGCTATTCAAGCTAAGGAGGGTGTAGAAATCAAGCAGGAGATGGTAACAGTTGCTACTATCACTTACCAAAACTTCTTCCGTATGTATCATAAGCTTTCTGGTATGACAGGAACTGCAAAGACAGAGGAAGAGGAGTTTAGAGAGATTTACAATATGTATGTTGTAGAAATCCCAACTAATAAGCCAGTTATCCGTGTGGATGCCCCTGACTACCTATTCCTTAAGCTTGAATATAAGTGGAACGCCTTAATTGAAGAGGTTAAAGAGCGTCATGAGAAGGGACAGCCAATTCTAATTGGTACTATATCAGTTGAAACATCAGAAATGCTTTCAAAGCGTTTAACTGATTTAGGACTTCCTCATGAGGTATTAAATGCTAAGAATAATGAGCGTGAGGCTGAAATTGTTGCTCTTGCAGGACAAAAGGGAGCTATCACAATTGCTACAAATATGGCAGGACGTGGAACTGACATTAAGCTTACTGATGAGGTAAAGGCTCTTGGAGGACTTTGTGTATTTGGTACAGAGCGTCATGAATCACGTCGTATCGATAATCAGCTAAGAGGACGTTCAGGACGTCAAGGAGACCCTGGATTCTCAAGATTCTATACTTCATGTGAGGATGAGCTATTAAAGAGATTTGCAGGAGATTCTTTCAAGAATAAGCTTGCAATGGCTGTAAGATTAAATCAGGATAATGATGAGACTAAGCCACTAGAGTCAAGAATGTTTACAAAGGTTATGACTCAAGCCCAAACTCGTATTGAGGGTCAAAACTACGATGCTCGTAAGAATGTCTTAAAGTATGACGACGTTATTCGTGTACAGCGTGAGCTATTCTATAAGCAGCGTATGCAGGTTATTAAGGGTGAAAACCTTGATGACATGGTTAAGCAGATGATGAAGACTGCAATCACTCAAATTACAGATAGATACATGGAAGAGGTTGGACGTAACAGATACAACATCGATGACCAAGGTATCGCTGATGTTTTCAATACTAAGTATTATGGAAATGGATCTGTAAAGGTTGAGCAGCTTCGTCAATACGATGAGAATGAAATTAGAGACTATCTATTTGATATCGCAAACAATGAAATCAAGCAAAAGCAGGAGCTATTCCCTGATGGAGCCTTTGATGGATTTGAGAGAATGATGGTTCTACGTGTTATTGATATGCATTGGACAAAGCATATTGATAAGATGTCAGGACTTCGCCAAGGAATTGGACTTCAATCATATGGACAGCAAAACCCACTTACTATTTATAAGCAGCAGGGTCTTGAAATGTTTAATCAAATGACAGCAGATATAAACGAGGATGTACTACGTTTCTTAGTACGTACTAAGTTTAGAATTGCTATCAGAGAAAAAGAAGAGAAACTAGTAACTAATCAAGGTGTAGATGATTCAGTTAAGCAGGCTCCGATTGTTAACGCACGTAAAGAGCTTGGAAGAAATGATTTATGCTGGTGCGGTAGTGGAAGAAAGTACAAATACTGCCACGGTCGTGACTAAAAAATAGAAAGCTCATAATGAGCTTTTTATTCTTTAAAGGAGGCAAATTATGGAACGATATGAAATAAATAAATATGAGGAATCGTTTAAAAATAAAATAAATGATATGTATCAAGCCCTTCGTATAGAAACAGCACGCCCAGAGCTTAAAAGGCTATCAGAGGAAATGACAGCCCCAGACTTCTGGAATGATGCTAAAAAGGCTCAAGAGGTAATAAATAAGGCTAATGCCTTAAAGGAAAATGTATCAGATTATGACTCTGTTAAGGCAGACCTTGATAATATTTTAATGCTTGATGAAATGTCAGCAGAGGATCCTGAAGCCTTAGCCCTATTAGAGGATGAAATACATAATTTAGAGAAAAAATTAGATGCCCTTCAAGTAAAAGTAACACTTTCTGGGCAATATGATAATTGTAACGCAATTTTAACCCTTCACCCAGGTGCAGGTGGTACAGAGTCTATGGACTGGGCTGATATGCTTTATAGAATGTATACAAGATACTTCCAGCGTAAAGGCTTTAAGGCAACCCTACTTGATTACCTTCCAGGTGATGAGGCTGGAATAAAGAGTGTTACAGTTCAGGTAACAGGTCCATACGCCTATGGTCTATTAAAGGGTGAAAGAGGAGTACATAGACTTGTACGTATATCACCATTTAATGCGGCTGGTAAAAGACAAACATCATTTGTATCATGTGATGTAGCCCCTGAGGTTGAGGATACAGCAGATATTGAAATTAAGGATGAGGATATAAGAATAGATACATATCTTTCATCAGGACATGGAGGACAGGGTGTAAATACTACATATTCAGCAGTACGTGTAACCCACCTTCCAACCAATATTGTAATAACATGTCAAAATGAAAGAAGTCAGCTTAAGAACAAGGATACCTGTATGAAGCTTTTAAAATCAAAGCTAATACAGCTAGAGCTTGAAAAGAAGGAAGCTGAGATGAGGAGTTTAAAGGGAGAGATGATGGATATTGGATTTGGATCACAAATAAGATCATATGTGTTCCACCCATATTCAATGGTTAAGGATCATAGAACAGGCTATGAAACTGGAAACATTACCTATGTAATGGATGGTGGATTAGATGAGTTCATTGATGCTTACCTAAAATATCTTGCAGGAAGTGAACAATAATGAAGCTTAGAATCTTTAAGCAATTCTTATGGATTACACTTGGTGTAATTTTGATTGATATCGCATATTATTTCTTTTACCTACCAACTAACCTAGTTACTGGAGGTACAATGGGTATTGCTATTATAGTCAAGGACTATCTACCATTTAACACATCAATATTTCTATATATTGTAGATGGTATACTACTTATTATAGGACTAATTCTTTTAGGAAAGGATTTCTTTATACGTACCGTATACGCAACCATCCTTTCCCCAACAGTAGTCCTTATATGTGAAACATTCTTTGACAGTAATTACTTTAGGCTAGATGAAGCTCAAACCCCATACCTTATAGCAGGGCTTGCAGGAGGACTACTTACTGCAGTAGGTCTTGGGCTATGCTTTAGAAATAAGGGAACTACTGGTGGAATGGATGTAGTACAAAAGATATTATCAAAATATCTTCACATCCCATATTCATACACAATGTATATGACAGATGTAGTAGTAATTGTTTTAGGAGGATTCTTTGTAACAGAGGCTCTACCATATGATATCGAAATGGTAATTTATGGAATACTTACCGTAATAGGTATCGGATATGTAGTAGATAAGATAGCCTTAAATGCACGTAATAGAAGAACTGCCTATATCATTACTCAAAAGTATGAAGAGATGAAGCAAATGATCTATGATACAGTAGACCGTGGTATAACTGTTACAAACGTATATGGTGGATATACAGGTCACGAGTTTAAAATGATTATTTGTACAATGGATAAAAGAGAGGCATATCGTCTATCTGAGCTTGTAGAAAAGATAGATAAGAACGCCTTCACCTTTATAACTGAAACCAAGGAGGTTGTTGGTAATTATGAAGGACTTAGCGATTTTAGGAGAAAACGAAGCTGATTTAAAGGTTTTATCCTTAACCCCTTTGAAAAATGGAAATTTTAAGGTAATATTAAGTGATGGCGAGGAGCTTATCCTAAATGAGGACGAGGTAGTAAAATACCGTCTTGTAAAGGGTAAGGAGCTATCATATGAAACCTTAGATGAGGTAAAGGATAAAATATATTTATATGAAGCATACCAAAAGGCACAAAAATATGTGACCACATATTTTAAATGCACAAGTGAGGTATATGACTATCTTTTAAAAAAGGAGTATTCAAAGGATATCGCAGCTGAGGTATGCGATATGCTTAAAAACAGTGGTCTTTTAAATGATAGCGCCTATCTAGAGGCCTATGTATCAAAGCTTGTACGTGATGGTAATGGTCGACTTATGATTTCATATAAGGTAAAGGAGAAAAAGCTTTTAGGAAGCTATGTAATAGATGAGGAAATGTATTTTAATACATTAAATAGGCTTATTACATCAAAGCTTAAAGGCCTAAAGGATAAAAAGAAGGAAAGGCTATATCGCTATTTATCTCAAAAGGGATATACCACAGAGGATATAAGCCATGCCTTGAAAGGAGTAAGCCTTGAATAATAAATTAGTAGAATTAAAAAATGAGCTTGAGGAAAATATAAAGGGTAAGGAAAGGGTAGTAAACGCTCTATCCTATTCCCGTCTTGTAGTATTTGTCCTAGCCCTAGTATTATATCTTATGGCACCATATAAGGAGGGTGGATTAAAAATCGCCCTATATGTAATCGTAATCGCCTTAACTATAGCCTTTATAGTCCTTATTGTAGTGCACCAAATAAAATATAATGCCCTAGATTACATGAAGTTCGAGATAGCCTCTATAAATGACTATGAGCTACGTCTAAATAATAAATATCAAAGATTTAAGGATGGCGGAGAAGAGTTTAAAAATGAGGATAACTATTATGAATATGATCTAGACCTATTTGGTAAGGCATCTGTTTATAAATATCTAAATGTATCTCGTACAGCATACGGAAGAAAGGCATTCGCCTTTGCCTTAAAGGATAAGGATACAAGTGAGGATATAATTAGAGAAAGACAGGATGCAGTACGTGAGCTTGCATCAGATCCTAAGACTCATATAGAGCTTGAGGCAATATCAAGAATATATGAGAAGAGGGTTGATGATAGAAGAGCTACATCAATGGATAACGCCTTATCCCTTGTTGAAAATGAGGTACATACCCCAAGCTATGAAATAGCTGTTGGTATATTCTCAAATATTATGGTTATCTTATCTATAGTTCTTGCTTGCCTAAAGGTAGTAGGATATGGATATATTGCAGGAGCAATCCTTATATCATTTATTTTAAACACATATATCATAGCCTCTATTAAAGAAATTAGAGCTAATGTTATTCCAATAAATAACCTATTTAGTGGATATGATAACTATATAAGCTATATGAAGCAAAAATCATTTAGCTCTAAGGCTTTAAATGATATAAAGAATACCCTAGAGTCTGGAAGCGAGAAGGGTATTAAGCAATTTAATATATTAAATGGCTTTATATCATCTGGAAGTAATATATTATTCTCAGTAATATTTAACGGACTATTTGCCCTTGATGCCTATTTATCAGTTTTATATGCACACTGGCAAAAGAAGTATGCACACACTATTCGTAATACAGTAGAGGCAGTAGGAGATTTAGAGGGATATCTATCACTATCATCTATTGCTCTTACAAGAGATGATTGCATTATGCCAGAAATATCATCTGATTTTAAGTTTAAGAATCTAAAGCACCCACTTATAGATTATAATAAGTGTATAGGTAATGATTTTGTGTTTAATGATTTAAATATTATTACAGGATCTAATATGTCTGGTAAGACTACATTTATGCGTTCTATTGGTGTAAATTATCTATTATTTAAGGCTGGAGGATATGTTGTTGCCGAAAGCTTTAGCGCATCAATTTATAAGCTATTTACATCAATGAAGGTATCAGATGATGTAACTGATGGTATTTCTACATTCTATGCAGAAATATTAAGAGTTAAATCAATTATTGATTATACTAAGGAGAATAAGCCAATGCTTGTTCTTATTGATGAGATATTTAAGGGTACTAATACTAAGGATAGGCTTGTTGGTGCTAAGAGTGTTTTGGAGCATCTAAGAAGAGATGGAATCAAGGCTATCATTACTACCCATGACCTAGAGCTTTGTGATGCAGAGGGAGTTATGAATTATCATTTCCTTGAGCATTATGAGGATGATAAGATCTTATTCGATTATAAGATTCATGATGGTATTTCAAAAACACGTAATGCCATTTATCTACTAAAGCTTGCAGGTATTATAGAAGAATAAAACAAGTAAGGAGGTGAAGCCAAATGCTACTTTTAAAAATAGGCTTTATAAGTATTGAATATGATACACTAATTTTATTTTTAATAGGTATTTTAATAGGAGCCCTAGTATTTGGCTTCATATTCCTTATTGTAATGCTTTCAACTCGTAAAAAGAAAAACGCCATCGTTAAATCTAAGATGGACGTTGAGTATGAAAGAGATGTAGTACCATTAAAGGATCTTGCTATTGCAGATTATAAGAGCAAGATTGAAAACCTTGGAGATATGGCTAAGATATTTGATATAGCCTACAGGCTTTCAAATGATATCGCAGCCCTATTCTTCCCAAAGAGTAAAACACCTATTTTAGAGCTTTCAATGGATGAGGTTATATCTCTTACAGAAAGCCTAGGAGAAGCCTTTGATAAGGCTATTTTGGAGGATAAGACATTAAAGCTTGTTTATAACTTTAATATGACTATAGGCTTCCTTGTAGGACTTAAGGATAAAAAGCTTGAGATTAAGTCTGAGCTTAAGGAGGCTAAGGAGAATGTTTTTACTCGTCTTAAGAATACTATTACCTCAAAGGTTAAAAGTATTCAAAATAAGGCTATTATAAAATATCTTGAATGGAATCATATAATTGATAGAGTATCAATGCTATTTATTAATGTAGCAGCTGCTGAAACCTATAAGGCATTTAGTATGAAGCTATATCATAAGGAAATGGATATTGATACATCTATTAAGGATGATATAGAAATTAATGAAAAGGAAGAGCTAATAGATTAATATGCTCTTCCTTTTTTATTTGTCCTCTAGGCGATAGCGATACATTTAACTTAGAAGATATTGCGTTTACATTAAGAAAAGTTTAGCATGTAGTATAAATGATGAAAAAACCACATTAGTTTACATTATAAAGTGTTTACTAATGTGGCTTTTTGTTTGTTGATTTAATAATATTATTTTATGTAGTTAATAAGGAAATTATAGACACCTTCCTCATCACAGGTATATTCTGTAATAAAGTCAGCAGCCTGTCTTAGCTCAAGCTCAGCATTTGCCATAGCAACAGAAGTATTCGCAAGCTTTAGAGTTTCTAGGTCATTTATACCATCACCAAAGGCTATTAAATCATCAAAACTATAGCCATAGTGCTTTAAAACACGACCTATCGCAATTGATTTATCAACCTGTGATAGTGATACCTCATACACAGCATTATTTTGATCATATCCTAGGCATCTAAATGAAATCTTTTTAGTATTATTGATATATTCCTCAAACTCAAGCCTTCTTTCAGCATTTACAACAAACATACATCCATTAGGAGCCTCAAGGTTTTTAACCATATCATATGGCCCATTTACAACAACTGTGTCAGGTCCTATATGATAGAATGGCTCAAGCTTGGCAATTCTATTATAGATATAGGCATAATTCCCTACAGAAAAGTAGCCATGCTTAATTATTTCCTTGTTTGCTACAAACATATCAAGGAAGGTAGATTTACTAAATCTTTTAAGCTCCCTCTCATATGATTTATCAAGGGTTCCAATATAAGCTCCATTTTCAGAAATGATAGGAGTATTTGCAGGGAATAGCTGAGCATATTTTAGCATAGAACGATAAGGACGTCCTGAGCATAATATTAAGAAATATCCCTTCTCAATTAAATTATTTAAATACTTTACTGTTCTTTCTGGAATTTCTCTATTTTGATAAAGAAGTGTTCCGTCAAGGTCAATAGATATAGCTTTTTCCATTTCTCTTCAACTCCTATTAAATAAATTATTGCATAAGATTAGGTTATTTGCAAATTCTTTATTCAAAAATCACTGCAAATATTATATAATAATATTTATGGAGGGGATAGAATTGCTATTTGCTAGTATCGGGATATTCAGAGTAACAATTGCAAATATTTATACCTTCATTTTCGGTATTGCAATAGGTATAGCTATCACTACAATTGCGTATCTATTATATGTTTTAAAACAAATGAATTCAGAGAAGTTTAGAAGCATGGTTTCTATGAAGATAGTAGAGGCAAAGATTGAGGATAAGATGCCTCTTGAGGAGAAGCTTAAGCTTATTGCTGAAAAGGATTCAGATTTAAAAAGAAGAAAGGCTTGTGCTCTTATATTAGAGTATGAGGAGCTATTTAAGGATAAAAGGCTTAGAAAGGGATATACTAATATTGAGTTTACTAAATACCTTACCTGGTCTTTAATCCAAAATATTGCCCAAATATATTATCCTAAGGCTAAAAGACCTTATCTTAATATCACTATAAGTGATGCGACAAAGCTTATTAAGTATGCATCACAAAGGGTTGACCAAATACTTGATATTAATGGCTTAAGAATTCTTCGTAAGCTTAATATTAATAGCGCAAATGGAATGCTAAACTTTTATAAAAGAGTTTATGATTTAAAGCTTGTAAAGCTTATCTATAAGTATAAGCTTAATAAAATATTTTTTGGATTTAAGGTTCTAATCAATATCATCAATCCGATATATTGGGTTAGAAAGCTAATTGTTAATAGATCCTTTAATGTAATTACAAAAAGGATTTGTGTAAATGTTATTCAAATTGCTGGAGAGGAAGCATATAACATTTATTCTAAGAATGCATTTAATGAAGGGAATGATCTAATTGAAGCTAAATAAGAAAAGAGATAGACTAAGACCTAATGGCTATACTATTCCACAAAAGGATTTCTCAACAGCAGGTATTAAGGATGTAAAGGATAACTTTAGACCTTCAATAGCTGCAACTCCATTCTTTGGAAGTAATGTTAAGGATAGCTTTAGTGTTAATGACATTTCAGATAATGTAGAGCTTGATGTAAGAAAGAATTATGACTTTGCTCGTGAGCATAAGTCAATCTCTCGTCAGGAGCTTATTGAAAAATATGGAACTGAGTATCCTGAGTTCCAAACTATTACCGCTGATGTTAGACGTAGTGTTTATGGTGATGATATCACTATAAACAATAAGCCTTCTAAGGAAGAGGTAAAGGTTGAGGAAAAGCAGGAGGAGAAGGTTCCTTTTGGTTTTGTTAAGACTGCTGATGAAATTGTAGGAGATAATAAAAAGAATTCCTCTGAGCTTGATAGCTTTAATTTTGATCAGTTTAAAACTGAGGAAAAGCCTATGGAGGAGGAGCCTATTGAAGAGGATTTATCATTTGGATCATTTAAGCCTAAATATCAAAATGCTTCAGAAAATAGAGAGGCTCATACAACAATTATAAGAAATACAAATAACACAGGATTTAAGCCTCGTGAGGATATGAGATATAATCAACCAAGACAGCCTGAGGTGCAACCACAGCCACAGTCTTCATTTAAAACATATGATGAATTAAATAGAGGTCATAGTGGAATGGTTGAGCCACAGCGTGAGGCACCTAATAGAACATATGGATTTGATGGTCCAGCACCATCATTTGAGCATAAGCCAAACTATATGCCAGGACAATCCCCTTCAATGAATGCCCATAAGGATTTCTCAAACTTTAAGGCACCTCTTGCAGTAGACCCTTATAGAGATTATAAGCTTCCACCAAGAGATATGTTTAAGCGTGGTCCTGCATCATCTGGTGAAGAGCCAGAATGGCTATTTACTAAGCGTGATATCATTGACCAAACTCTTGTAGACTTTGGTATTGATGGTAAGGTTATAAAGTGGACTAAGGGACCTACATTCTCTCGCTATGAGGTAGCTCTTGAGCCAGGAGTATCTGTAAGAAAGGTTAACTCAATTTATGATAACCTTCAAATGAATCTTGGAGCTAAGACACTTCGTATTCAAGCCCCAATTCCTGGTAAGACTACAGTAGGTATTGAGGTACCAAATGATAAGACTGATACAGTATATTTTGGAGATATTATTAATGATGAGTTCTATGCAGGAGATGATCCATTAAAGGTAGCTCTTGGTAAGGATATTGATAATAATTCAATCTATACAAGAATTGATAAGTGGCCACATGGACTAATCGCTGGATCTACTGGTTCAGGAAAGTCTGTATGTATGAATACTATCCTTATTTCAATTTTATTAAGAAATAAGCCAGATGAGGTTAAGCTACTTTTAGTAGACCCTAAGACAGTAGAGCTTGTAGCCTATAATGACCTACCTCACCTTGTAACACCAGTTATTAATGATCCACAGCTAGCATCTGAGGGATTAAAGTGGGCTTGTGAGGAAATGGATAGACGTTATGCTGTCCTTGCTCAAAACAAGGTTAGAAACATTAAGGATTATAATGAGAAGTGTAAGACTGATAAGACACTTCAAAAGATGTGCTATATTGTTGTAATCATTGATGAGCTTGCTGATTTAATGATTACATGCTCAAATGAAATTGAGGATTCAATTAAGCGTATTACTGCTAAGGCCCGTGCAGCAGGTATTCATCTATTAGTAGCTACACAGCGTCCAACAGTAGATGTTATTAAGGGAACAATTAAGGCTAACATTTCAACACGTGTAGCCTTCCATACAGTTTCTCAAATTGATTCACAAACAATCCTTGAGGAGGGTGGAGCTGAAAACCTTCTTGGAAAGGGAGATATGCTATTAAAGGAGGGAGATATTCCATCTCGTCTTCAGGGTGCATATATTCCAGATTCTGAGATTGATGCAGTTACAAACTTCATTCGTGCAGAGGCAGAGCCAGATTATCTATTCTCTCATGATGATTTAAAGAAGAAGATGGCATCTGACAATGCAGGAGCTCCTGGTTCATCTAGTGAATCTCCTGAGGTTCTATATAATGTAGCATTATATTGTATTGAGCAAAATATGTGCTCAATAAACTCAATTCAGCAGCAATTCCAATTTGGATTTAATAGAGCTAATAAGATTGTTCAAGCTCTAGAGCAGCTTGGAATAGTATCAGGTAAGAATGGTACTAAGGGTCGTGAGGTACTTTGTCAGGTATCTGACCTTGAAAGAATATTTAACGGAGAATAATTATGAAGCAAAAGGAATATGATGAGATAGAAAATCAAATACTTTTAAATGATGATAAGGATGCAAGAGCTAAGCTTAATAAGCTTATGATGAAATCATCAATAATTTCATCAGCAATTATTGCAGTAGTTCTTTTTATCTCATTTTTCCTTGTGGCAAAGGTTTCAAAGCTATCAATAATATCTCCAGCATGGTTTTATGTAATAGCTGTAATAGGTCTTATATACGCCATTGTTACACTACTTTTTTCAAAGGTATTTGTAAATGTATTAAAAGGACAAGCTATTCTTTTATATTACCGTATATATGATTTAGTAGAGTTTATTTTAAAAATGTTTGTTATTGTATCATTTGTTGTAATGTTTATGGTAACACCAACAACTGTTGTTGGTTCATCAATGGATAATACACTAGCAGATGGGGATAAGATTTTAATTTATCATATGGGGTATAGTGTATCACGTGAGGATATAGTAGTTATTGATGTAGATAAAACATATGGTCAGGATGATACCCTTTATATAAAAAGAGCAGTAGCTGTTGCAGGAGACACTGTATCATATTCTGATGATACCTTCTATGTAAATGGTAAGGTAGTAGAGGATAGTGAAATGAGCTATGCTGAATATATTAAATGTATTAATATATATAATGATAATACAAATCAGGATAGTGAGTTTGTAGTTCCTAAGGGATATACTATTGTCTTAGGAGATCATAGAACATCTTCAATTGATTCAAGGACATTTGGCCTTGTATCAAATGCTGATATTTTAGGTAAGGCAGTTTTAAGATTTATGCCATTTAGTGAAATCGGAGGATTCACTAAGGATTTATCATATAGTTAAAAGGAGGATTTTATATGCCAATTCAATGGTATCCAGGTCATATGGCCAAGGCTAAAAGAGAAATTAGTGAAGCCTTAAAAAATGTAGATATCGTATTAGAGCTAAGAGACGCTAGAATACCTTTAGCATCTAAAAATCCTATGGTTGATGAAATAGTAGGAGTAAAGCCTCGTCTAATATTACTTAATAAGAGTAATATGGCAGACCGCAAACAGACAGAGGCTTGGATAAAATATTATAAGAATCAAGGAATTATGGCACTAGATGTTGATTCTATTGATAAATATAATATAGATAAGGTTTACCCTTATGTAAAAATAGTTTTAGCAGATTATATAAAAAAGCAGGAGGAAAGAGGTATCTCTAATGTTAATATTAGAGGTCTTATTATAGGTATTCCTAATGTAGGTAAATCTACATTTATAAACCTTCTTGCAGGACGTAAGATTGCGGTTACTGGAGATAAGCCAGGTGTTACAAAGATGAATCTTTGGATTAACATTAACCCATACTTTAAAATCATGGATACACCAGGTATATTATGGCCTAAGTTTGAGGATCAGGAGATTGGATATAAGCTTGCGATATGCGGCTCAATCAAGGATGAGATTCTTGAGCTTGAGGGAATTGCCTTTAAGGCAGTTGAATATATGAAGGAGCTTTATCCAAATCTCTTAGCAGCTCGTTATTCACTAAATGAAGAGGAAATTAAGAGCATGGAGGCTATAGATGTCCTAGACGCTATTGGTGAAAAAAGAGGCTGTCTATTAAAGAAGGGACAAATAGATTACAACAGAGCTTGTAAGCTAATTATTAATGATATTAGATCAATGAAAATCGGGGCGATGACACTTGAAAGACCAGAAGGAAATAATTAATAAGTACAAATATGAGGATGAGCTTATTGATCAGGGTATTGAATATATAGCTGGATGTGATGAGGTTGGTCGTGGACCAATTGCAGGACCACTTGTAGTATCAGCTGTTATTCTACCTAACGATTTTAGAATCAAGGGTATTGATGATTCTAAAAAGCTCACTGAAAAGAAGAGGCTTGAGCTTTATAAGGAAATTATTAAGAAGGCTGTAGCTATAAACACTATATTTGTATTTGAGGATGAAATAGATGAGCATGATATCTATTCATGTACTCAAAAGGCAATGAGGGATGCAATACTTGGATTAAAGGTTACACCAGGACATGCACTTGTTGACGCAATGCCACTCCCAGGGCTTGAAATACCTCATACATCAATTATTAAGGGTGACCTACTTAGTGCCTCTATTGGAGCTGCATCTATAATTGCAAAGGTCACAAGAGATGAGTATATGAAGAAGATGGATATTAAATATCCTAATTATGGATTTGCTCGTCATAAGGGATATTGTACTAAGGAGCATGTAGAGGCCTTAGAAAAGTATGGTCCTTGTAAGATTCATAGAAAGACATTTGCTCCAGTTGATAAGTTCTTCAATAGACAAATGCAATTCGATTTATAAAAAAATATTTTCAAAAGTTTCCTAATTATTAATAATTAGGGGCTTTTTTTTAGTTTTTTTGTGCTTGACACATGAAAAAAATAAGTATATGCTACCTATTGAAAAATTAAAGCGGAAGGATATGGGTAGTATGCAGAAGGTAATCATTGTAGAGTCACCATCTAAGTCAAAAACAATTGAATCATATGTGGGTAAGGACTATAAGGTTATCGCATCTATTGGTCATATAAGAGACCTTGCAACATCTGGTAAGGATGGTCTTGGTATTGATATTGAAAACAACTTCACACCTTCCTATAGAATAATTAAGGGTAAGGAAAAGCTTGTTGATGGTATTAAGAAAACCTGCAAGGGTAAGGAAGTATATCTTGCGACCGACCCTGACCGTGAGGGAGAGGCTATTTCATACCATCTAGCAACAGTATTAAACCTAGATCCAAAGGATGTTAACCGTATTGAGTTCCATGAGGTTACAAAGCCTGCAGTACTTGAGGCTATAAATAATCCTCGTAATATTGATATGAATCTTGTAAACTCTCAGGAGACAAGACGTATGCTTGACCGTATCATTGGATTTAAGGTATCAAAGCTATTACAATCAAGAATCAAATCTCAATCTGCAGGACGTGTTCAGTCAGTAGCCTTAAAGCTTATTGTAGATCTTGAGGATGAAATAAACGCCTTTAAGCCAGAGGCCTTCTATGAGCTAAAGGCCCATTTTAAGGACTTTGATTTAGATTATGTATGTGAGGACACAATTAAGGATAAAAAGGTTGCTGAGGGCATTTTAAATAGCCTTGGTGATGATTTTAAGGTTAGTGATATCACATCAAAGAGTGTTAAAAGAGAATCTAAGCCACCATATACTACATCTACTATGCAGCAGGATGCTTCAATAAAGCTTGGATTTCAATCATCTCGTACAATGCGTGTAGCACAGGCATTATATGAGGGTAAGGAAATAAATGGAGAGCATATGGGACTTATTACCTATATGCGTACAGATTCAACACATTTATCTAATGTGTTTGTATCTGAGGCATATGCTTATATAATCTCTAAGTATGGAGATGACTATAAGGGATTTAGAAAAGAAAAGAAGCAAATGCTATCTCAGGATGCTCATGAGGCTATAAGACCTACATCTATTAATAGAACACCAGAGATGATGAAGCAGTATCTAACTCAGGATGAGTATAGATTATATTCATTAATTTATAAGAGAACACTTGCATCATTAATGTCTGCCTCAAGATTTAAGCAAACAAAGGTTTTATTTGATAATAACAATACATCATGGCAGATTAATGGAAGAGTATTAGAGTTTGATGGATATACTAAGGCCTATGGTCTTGAGGAGGATGATTTAAATGTTATCCTTCCGGACTTCAAGCTTAATGATATTTATAAGTCAGAGAGCAATGAGCTTATTGAAAAGTTTACTAAGCCAAAGCCAAGATATACTGAAGCCTCACTTATTAAGGATATGGAAAAGCTTGGTATTGGTCGTCCTTCAACATATGCTCAAACAATGACTACCCTAAAGGAAAGAAAATATATTGAGGTAGAAAAGAAATCCTTAATCCCAACAGAGCAGGGAATTCTTACTACTAAAACACTTGATAAGTATTTCTCATCAATATTTAATGTAAAGTATACAGCAAATATGGAGCTAGACCTTGATAAGATTGCGAAGGGCTTAGAGAATGAAAATGATGAGATGACTAAGTTCTATAGCTCATTTGAGCCTGTATTTGAGGCTGCAAAGGGAAGTATGGATAAGATTTATCCAAAGCCTACAGGAGAGAAGTGTCCTGTGTGTGGTAATGAGCTAGTTATACGTAAGGGTAAGTTTGGAGAGTTTATTGCCTGCTCAACATATCCTAAGTGTAAGTATGTAAAGCCACAGGATAATGGAGATAATGAGGCTCCTGTAAACGAGGTTATTACAATTAATAACACTAAGCTTGGTGAGGTTAAGTTTGTAAAGAAGCTTGCAAAGCGTGGAGCTAATGCAGGAAATTATTTCTATTCCTCAGTAAAGCCAAAGCTAATCTATAACGATCTTCCTACATCAGAGGAATGTCCTTCATGCGGTGGCATTATGCTTAAGGATAAGGATGGATTACTTTATTGTGCAAACAAGTGTAATCAGGAGAATAAGGATGAGGTAAAGATTAAATGTCCTTCATGTGGAAAGGGATATTTAATTAAAAGAGTAGCCGCAAGAGGTAAGAATAAGGGTTCTTATTTCTATGGATGCTCAAACTTCCCTAAGTGTAGAGCAATATACACTCACATAGATGAGCTTTGCAGTGAATGTCAAAGCGAAATGGTAAAATCAGGTGATATTAAGGTATGTACAAACCCTAATTGTACAACTCATAAGCAAGCCAAGTAATTGGCTTGTTTTTTCATTGTAAAATGTATAAGATTATGATATAATTTTTTTGATTGGAGCGAAGAATATGGGATTATTTGGATTATTTAAGAGTAAGAATAAAACTAAAAAAGAAAAATATAAAATGGGACTCCATAAAACACGTGAGGGAGCATTATCAACATTAAAGGAGATTTTAAACTCTAATACTAAGATTGATGATGACCTATTTGATTCACTTGAAGAGATTTTTATCAGTGCTGATATTGGTGTTGATACAGTTATAGATTTCATTGATAAGCTAAGAGATGAGGTATCTGTAAAGAAGATTACAGATGCAACACTATTACAGGAGCTTATTATTGATAAGATGTTTGAAATATATCTAAAAGGTGAGGTTGTTAATGCGAACCTTGATATTAAGCCTGATAGATTAAATGTATTATTATTCGTTGGAGTTAATGGAGTCGGAAAGACTACATCAATTGCCAAAATTGCCTACTCATTAAAGAAGCAGGGTAAGAAGGTGCTTCTTGCGGCTGGAGATACATTCCGTGCAGGAGCTATCGAGCAGCTTTCTGAGTGGAGCAAGAGAATTGGTGTTGAAATTGTTACAAAGGAAGCTGGTTCAGATCCTTCATCTGTAATATTTGATGCCTGCGTTAAGGCTAAGAATGAAGGATATGATGTATTATTATGTGATACAGCAGGAAGACTTCAAAACAAGGTTAATCTTATGAATGAGCTTAATAAGATTAAGCGTGTTATTGAAACTAATGTTCCTGGTGCACCACATGAGACATTACTTGTTATAGATGCAACTACAGGACAAAATGGTATGATTCAGGCTAAGGCCTTCAGTGAGGCTACAAATGTGTCTGGTATCATTTTAACTAAGCTTGATGGTACAGCTAAGGGTGGAATAGTTCTTGCCATAAGAAACGAGCTTGGTATTCCAATTAAGTATATTGGACTTGGAGAGCACCTAGAGGATTTAGAGCCATTTGATATTGAGCAATATCTATATGGTCTATTCGCTGATTTCTTTGAATAATGGATATTTTAAAAAGAGAAGAGCTAATATCTTTATTTGATATCTATAAGGGTCTTTTAACAGATAAGCAAAGAACATACTTTATGGATTACTACTATAGTGATTTATCACTTGCAGAGATTGCAGAAAACTATAATGTATCTCGTAATGCTGTTTTTGATATGCTTAAAAAGACTGAGGCAATCCTGCTTAATTATGAGGAGTGCCTTCATATCCACCAAAAGAATGATAAGATATTAGAAATTATTGAGAAGTCTAAGAGCAATGCTCTTGAGGAAATAAAAAAAGTAATAGAGGAGTGAAATTATGGCTTTTGATTCATTATCTAGTCGTCTACAGATGGCAATGCGTCGTATGACAGGACGTGGAAGACTTAATGAAAAAGACATTGAAGATATGCTTCGTGAGGTAAGATTAAGCTTACTTGAGGCAGACGTAAATTATAAGGTAGTAAAACAATTCCTTGCAGGTGTTAAGGAAGAGGCTCTTGGAGAGAAAATCCTAAAGGGATTAAATCCAGGTGAGCAGGTTGTAAAGATTGTTCGTGAGCAGCTTCGTAAAACACTTGGTTCTGAGGTATCTGAGATTAACTTTAAGAAGGATGGAACTACAATTATTATGATGGCCGGACTTCAAGGAGCAGGAAAGACTACTACTGTAGGAAAGCTTGCAGCATTCTGCCGTAAGAAGTTTAATAAGAAGCCATTTTTAATTGCAGCAGATATTTATCGTCCTGCAGCCGTAGATCAGCTAGTTCAAATAGCAAAGCAAATTAATGTACCATATTTTGAAATGGGAGTTAAGGAGAAGGCTGTAAAGATTGTAAAGGAAGGACTTAAGAAGGCAGAGGAGGCAGGATGTGATCTTGTAATTATAGATACTGCCGGACGTCTTCATATCGACGAGGAGCTTATGAATGAGCTTGTTGATATTAAGGATTTATGTCATCCTGATGAAATACTACTTACAGTTGATGCTATGACAGGACAGGATGCAGTAAATGTAGCTCAAAGCTTTAATGAAAAGCTTAGCGTTACAGGAGTTGTATTAACAAAGCTTGATGGAGATACTCGTGGAGGAGCAGCCTTATCAGTTAAGGCTATGACAGGAGTACCTATTAAGGTAGCATGTAATGGAGAGAAGCTTGATGCAATTGAGATTTTCTATCCAGATAGACTTGCAGACCGTATCCTTGGTATGGGAGACGTACTATCACTTATCGATACAGTAACTGAAAATATCGATGAGGATGAAATGATGGGTATGGCTGAAAAGATGATGAGCGATAAGTTCAACTATAATGATCTTCTAAAGCAAATGAAGATGATTAAAAGAATGGGTTCATTATCTAAGATTTTAGGATTCCTACCTGGTATGAAGCAGGTAAGAGAGGCTGCTAAGAATGTAGATGATAAGCAGCTAGATTTTATTACAACAATTATTGGATCTATGACAGAGGCTGAAAGAAAGGATCCATCACTTATTGATTCTTCAGCAAAGAGACGTGAAAGAATCGCTAAGGGTTCTGGAAGAACTGTTATGGAGGTTAATAAGCTAAGACAAATGCTTGAGGCACAAAAGAAGGCTGCTAAGCAAATGTCTTCTATGTCTGAAACTGACATGAAGAAGATGCAGGCTGACATGAAGAATGGAAGAATGCCTCAAGGTATGGGTGCCTCTCAATCTTACTCAAAGGGTAAGGGAAAAGGTAGAGGACAGGCTAAGTTTTTAAGATAAGGGAAAGGAGATGATTTAATTGATAATTGCGTCTATTAAATCATTTTCTCATTTTATGGATATAAGGGATTTATGTGATGGAGTAGTAGTAAATACTAAATACTCAATATCAGTAAATCCTATACCAAATGATGAGGAGCTAATACAAATAATTGAATATTGCACAGCTAATGGTAAGCTATGTATTATTGATATCTCATCAATTATGGAAAACAAAGAAATAGAGGATGTAGAAGCCTTTATTAAAGCCTATAAGGATAAGAATGTATCATTTTTATACACTGATATTGGAGTACATGAAATCCTTAAGGGTATGGGAATAGAGGATAGAGGAATATATGATCCTAAGACCTTGGTTACAAACTCATATGATATGAATCTATACCTTTTAGATAATATGCAGGCAGTAGGATTATCAAATGAGATAACCCTTGATGATGTAAAAAAAATGATTGATACAAGAAAGGGTAAGGTATGGCTTAAGGTATTTGGATATCACCAAATGTTTTATTCAAAGCGTAAGCTAATATCTGTTTACTATAAGTATAAGGGAATTGATGAATATATTCCACGTGAGGAGGCCTTCTTAAAGGAGGAGACACGTGATGATTTGTATCATATAGATGAGAACGCTCATGGTACTGTTGTATATAGATCATATGTCCTATCATACTTAAGAGATTTAGATAAGATAAAGGATGCAGATTATATATATCTTGATAGCGCCTTTATTGATGAAGAGGACTTTGCCCTAGTATTAAAGGTATATAACAAGACCCTATCAGGTGATATGTATCTTGATGATGCTCTTGATTACTTAAATGAAATGTTCTCAATAGAGGATGGATTTATGTATCATGACACTGTATATAAAAAGGAGGAGCTAAAATGAAACGTGTAGAATTACTTGCTCCTGCTGGAGATTTAGAAAAGCTAAAGATAGCTGTTATGTATGGTGCTGATGCAGTATTTAT
>JAILRQ010000084.1 GCA_024698125.1 Acholeplasmatales bacterium | reverse complement strand
TTAACATTACTAAGTATAAGGCTGCAAGTAAGAAGGATTATTACTATTATTCTTCTAAGTACTATAGCCATAATGATACTGAGGCTGAATAATATATTAAATAAAAGAAACCACATATCCTAGAGGTATGTGGTTTTTGCTATAGTATAATTATGCTTATGATATGTATATGGCTGAAATTTTGATGTGTAAGAGAGGCTTTTGAGTCAATTGCATTGATAGAGAGTACTAAAGGTAGTGAAAATTATTAATTACATATTAAAATAAGGAAGAATTATTAGATACAGTAATGACTTATATTGTATAATGTAAATGAAAGATAATACTATACTGATGAAAGGATTTTATAATATGAATGATGATACATATGATGACATTGAAGACAATATTAGGGCAAAAAATGAAGGAGTAAAATTAGTATTAGGAAATGGATTTGATTTGTATTGTGGTCTTAAAACTAGATATATAGATTTTTTTAATGCTGAAAAAAGCAAATATGAACAAATTAAAAAGTGGTGCGAAGGTTTTAGAATACTTCCTTATACTCATAATATAGGTAATAATAATTGGGTTAATTGGGATTCTTATAATAAATTGAGTGAAGAGTGTAATGTGTGGGATATATATTTTGCGATAGTTGTTGGTGAAAATGATTATAACTGGTGTGATATTGAAACTGAAATGCTTACCACCTTAAATGGCCAAAATAAAGTTTTAAAATGGAAGGATGTCATGGATATAGCTCTAAATATAACTGCAACCTGGACTGAGAATAGAGGCTTGGCATATAGAATTGCCTTCTATATTGTGGAAAAAAACTATGACATATCAACAGAAGAAAAGTATTATTCATTTTTATTAAATGAACTAAAAAAGTTTGAAAAACGATTTGGTGAGTTTGTAAATAATGAGTTGATTTTAAAGCATGATGAATATTTGAGGCAGTCTTCACATTTATTTGAAATTGTAGAAAGCATTAATCATATAACATCCGTAGAAACATTTAATTATGTAGATGATAGAGATATTAGAAATGTGGAACATATAAAGCATTCGGATATTGTTACTCATATCAATGGGGATTATAAAAATCCAATATTTGGAATAGATTCTTCAAGAATAGATGTTTCAAGTCAAATGTTTATTTTTACTAAGGTTGCAAGACGTTTATTGAATTCAACCCTTGATGGGGGTTTAAACTACGTATCCTTAGATGAGAATTATGATTGCTTGGCTATTTTTGGACATTCTTTGTGCGAGCATGATTATAATTATTTTTTCCCTATATTTGATTATCTAGACGTTACAAATGTAATGAAAAGAAGTTGTATATTCTTTTTCTATTATATTTATAATGAATCTGAAAGAGAAAAGATTATATTAGATAATATAAGAAGTGTAACACGATTGATAGATGCTTATGAGAAGTATGCAGGTAAGAATAGAAGCAATAGATTGTTAGATTCACTAACTATTCAAGGGCGAATTATTTTTGAAGAAATAAAAAAATAATACAAGTAGAACTCCTTTGCAAATGGAGTTCTTCTACTATAAGTTACATTTCTACTATAAATCAGTACTAATCTTGTACATTTAGCATTTGCAAGAAATGATGACTGAATAATAGTCACCTTTTAGTTTTTGTGATATTTAGATAACTAATAGGATTTACTGCATTATGTAATTGATTCGTACTCCGTTATTAAGAAAATTGTAATTTGAAACATGTTAAAATGCATATTTAATGCTATTTATAAAATATTATAAATAATTATATATAAGTCAAATGCAATAAAGAAAATATAGGGTATAATTAAATTAGTGTAAAACCATGGAGGTGAGTTCTATATGTTAGGAGCAGGAGAAATTTTATTAAAATATGTGATGCCTATTGGTGTAGTAATAATTGCTTTATATTATGTTATTGAATTTGCAAAGTCTTTTGATGAATTCAATAAACTTATGAGAGCCTTAGGCAAAAAGATTGGAAAGGCAGTTCATTGGTATTCTACACTTAGGAGAAGAAGATATGATAAGGTATTAGCCAGTGTGGACTTTTTGAAATATCAAAGAGAAGCATTATATCTTATATATGATTCTGAACTAAAGAAAGTAGAAGAAAATGAGAACAAATTAGGATATAGTGTAAAGAAGGTTAATGTATTTGATCATGATTATGAGGCAGTATATATTAATTTTAAGAATATTCCATATCCTTTTAATGATGTTATAGACAAGGAAAATGGCTGTGATTATGATGTTGACTCTAAACCAAAATTAAGTTGTAAAAAGAGAAAGTATAAAAAGCTTATAAAAAGAACAATTAGAAAGCCTAAAAAGATTGGATATATGCTGGATGAGCTTGATCCTAAAAATGCCAAGTTTAAGGTAAAATGTGGGACATATGAGCAAAACCTATACAGCTCGCATTATTTGGAATATGAGTTATATTTATCATATAAGAAAAAGGGAAGAGAAATACTTAACTCAAATTTGGATCAAGGTGAAAAGAGAAAGAGATTATTAGAATTATTACCTGAGCGAAAGAGAATAGTTGAAGAAATGGAAAGAGAGGGCAAATCCGTTTTTACGTCCGGTTTAGGAAGATATTCTCTGCTTGGTGTTCAAGCGCTAGTTATGATTAAGAATAGCAATGATAACTATGATGTATTAAGAATAAGAAGAGATAGTAATGTTGCGGCTAAGCCTGGATTTATACAGTTTATTCCATCAGGTGGATTTGAAACGTTTGAGAATAAAGATGATTTTGATACTAAATATGCGAATTTATCTTTAAATAAGGCTTTATTTAGAGAACTTATGGAAGAATGCTTTGGAATTGATGAGGAGCCTAATAATTATCACATCTCATCTGAACATATTTATGCATATCCAGAGGTTATGCAGCTTGTTAATTTGATAAAAGATAAAAAGGCTACGTTTAGTCTATTAGGGTCTACTATGTCTTTAGTATCCCTAAGGCATGAATTAAGTTTTATTATTAAAATTGAAGATGAAAATTTCTCTAAACATCTAAGCTGTAATTATGAAAGTAATGGAGTTATATCATCAATAGATGTAAGAAGATTAAGCAAGAAGAATTTCTGGATGAAATATAGTTATAGTGATGAAGATTTAGCTAAATTAAATTGTACTAGTGCAGCTTTATTAAATCTTGCGGATGAAGATGGTTATATTAAGTTAGAAAAATAATAAATTATAAATAAGTAAGCTCCTTTATTAGAAAATACAATTAATGTGTCATAAAAATGCCAATATTATATTAAAAAAAGGAGCGATAATTATTAAAAATAAATATTTAGTTTAAGGAGGCTTAACTATGCTACAACAAAACACAAAATATATTGATTTCACATTACCAGATCAAAATGGTAATATGCATAAGCTATCTGATTACCTTGGTAAAGGTAATAGAATAGTATTATACTTTTATCCTAAGGATAATACATCTGGATGTAGTGCACAGGCATGTGGATATTCATCCCTTGTAGGAGAGTTTACTAAGAAGAATACTATTATCTTTGGTATATCAAAGGATAGTGTTTCATCACATAAGAAGTTTGAATCTAATTATGATTTAAAGATAACACTTCTTAGTGATGAATCACTTAAGACATTGATAGACTATGATGTATGGAAAGAGAAGAGTATGTATGGTAAGAAGTATATGGGAGTTGTAAGAACTACCTATATACTTGATAGTGATGGTACTATCATATATTCTTCTGATAAGGTAAAGGCTAAGGAAGATCCTTTAAAGATTTTAAACATATTATAGTAAAACACTTTCATACTTACACAAAAATTTTTAATTTGTTAGAATACATTTGTTATGTTCTACGAATCATATGGATTACGGTATAAATACATTACCGTAATCCTTTTTTATTTGTAGAGATGGAGGTATAAAATGGATAACACAAATTATTTAGGAGAAGAGAAGGTTAGTAAGCTATTAAAAATGTTTGCACTACCTTGTGTATTAAGCCTTGTTATACAGGCTTTATACAACCTGGTAGATCAAATATTTATTGGTCATAAGGGAAGCCTTGGAGCTTCAGGTAATGCGGCTACAGGAGTAGTATATGGTATTACAGTATTAGCTCTTGGTATTGGTCTATGGCTAGGAGACGGTAGTGCTGCTAATATGAGCCTTAAGCAAGGTAGAGGAGATACTAAGGGAATAGGAAGGGTTGTTGGTAGTGTTATTAGCTATTCATTAATGCTATCAATTTTATTAATGGTAGTATTCTTTATATTCCAAACACAAATCCTTAAGACTATGGGTGGATATGGAGATGTTTTAGACATGGCTAAAACATACTCTACATATATAGTCTTAGGCTTTGTGTTTTATATAATCTCTACTGTCCTAAACCCAATAATAAGAGCTGATGGGTCCCCTATGTTTGCGATGATTGCGATGATTATAGGTGCAGTTATAAATATAATATTAGATCCACTATTCTTATTTGCTTTTGATATGGATATAGAGGGTGCAGCCTTGGCTACTATTATAGGACAGGGTGTAACATTTATCCTA
>JAILRQ010000045.1 GCA_024698125.1 Acholeplasmatales bacterium | reverse complement strand
CTTGTAGTCTTTAGCTTTACCTCATCTATTATCTCTACATTCTGCATCTCTATATCATCATATGATACATCAATCCCACATATGCCCTTTAATAGCCTTGGTAAAAGCTCTCTATTTTCCTTTAATAGCTTTTTAAAATATACATCATTTAATCCACAAAAGCTTAGCTTTTCACTCATTTTATCACCTCCCATTATTACATATAGGAGGAAATAGTATGTTTTTACTAAATGAAATTTAATTTTTTTAAAAAATAAGAGGATAATTTCAAATTATCCTCCTATAATTATTATTTTCTTGTTAGTTCATTAAATCTATCAGCAAATAGCTTATTAAATCCCTCAGGGCTATTCTTAGCCTCCTCAGAGTTTACAGCTACAATATCTGTAAATAATGTAACTGGCTGTCCATCAACTACCTTAATAGACTCAATAGTATCTACTACTCTTCCAATGAATTGCTCGGTCTTAGATTCATTTAAGAATGATCTTATAATCGCAAAGCTTCCAAAGCCAATATGAGATATAAGTGTATCTACACCAAATCCCTTTTGAAGCTCAAGAGCTATTGCACATTCTACCTTAGAGGCAATATCCTTACCCTGTAGCTCCTCTATTTCCTTCATGTTTCTTATATTAATTGTAATTACACTAAATGGTACGTTAAGCTTACGTGATTCATTGATGTATTTTAATAGTCCATCAAGGAATCCACGGCTATTAAGAACACAGGTATCCTTATCAACAAGTGTCTTATTATAGTCCTTACTATTCTCCATTTCTTCCTTATCTACAAAGTAACCAAGAATACCTACAATCCTACCATCCTCATATATTGGCCACTTAGTGCAGGCAATATTATGAGGAATACCCTTAATAATACGCACAGCACTAACCGCATATAATACCTTACCCTTCTCTAATACCTCAAGGTCATCCTCCTTAGCACTAGATAGTGTAACATTCCAGTTTAAATCCTCATCAGTCTTACCAATAATATCCTCTTGGCTATTAAATCCATAATACTCTAAAAATGATTTAGAGCATCCTAAGAATCTTCTATTAGTATCCTTCCAGAAGTATTTAATATTTGAGAATAGACGAGCACTATCATGGATTAGCTCACCAGATATTACTCCAGGAGCCTTTAATCCATTCTTTTTTACATACATTACTCCTTCCTCCTCAGCACGAGTAAGACGTCTTGTAAGCACAAGCACCTTACCCTCCTCTCTTGAAGAGATTAAAAGAGCAAATATAAGCTTCCAATATACAGTTCTATTCTCATCATAGAATCTAATAGATTTAACAATATATCCATCATTAGATTCAATAATACGATCAACTAGTGTATTTGCATCAAGATATCTCTTTAATGATCCCTTATCCTCCTGATATACCTCTGCATCATCAAGGATTGATACACACTCACTAAATGTCTTACCTGTATACTTCATCTTATTAATAGATGATGTATCATTTATAATTGTATCCATTCTGTTTTGTGGTACATCAATAGTATAAACCTCATCAAATAGAGTATAGATATGTCTTATAGTATGCTCAAGCTTATCCTCAGTAATTCTTTGCTCCTCAGTTGTAAGATTTGAGATATAGACAATAAACATTAGTCTATCATCGATAGACGCAATGTTTCTTGATTTAAATCTTATATAATTACCTCTATATGTCTCAAAGAATGTAGTCTCAGCACCAGCCTCATGAGCAAGACATAGCTTGTTTCTTACATTCTTACCAAATGATGAGGTAGGATTATTTAATAAATCAGCAATAGCGTTGTTATCCTTAAAGTTGATATATCCTAATATCTTCTTTAGCTGATCATTTGTAAATAATACCTCAAACATATCAGTCTTCTTATTATAGTTAATGATAGTCATAGGCTGATTCTCTGTGAAATCAATTCTTGATATCTCATCATAGAAATGGCTATATCTTGAAGCCTCCATTGGAATATCCTTAAGCTCAAGAATTTGAAGCATATCATCAAATGGTAAAGGCTTTGAGAATAAATATCCCTGAGCCTTCTCACATCCAATAGACTTTAGGAAGTCATAATGCTCCTGTGTTTCAACACCCTCAGTAAGGGTTTGAATACCAAGAGATTTAGCCATAGAAATAGTATGCTTAACTATTTGTCTACTCTTAAATGAGAAATCCTTCATAAACTGCATATCAACCTTGATTTCATCAAAGTTGAAATCCTTTAATGTACCAAGAGCTGAATATCCTGAACCAAAGTCATCCATCCATATCTCAAATCCATCACGACGTAGCTTATTTACAATTTCAACTACTCCCTCAGGATCCTCAATAACGATACTTTCGGTAATCTCAACCTTTAAGGCGCTATGAGGTATTTCATACTTCTTACATGCATCAGTTATAACCTTATACACATCCATAAGCATGAAATCCATACGAGATATGTTAAATGAGATTGGAACTACTCCAAGACCCTTAGAGATTCTATCTCTTATAAGCTTACAAATCTCATTTAGCATATATTCATCAAGCTTATGGATTTGTCTTGCGTCCTCAAGTGCACCAATAATTGATGCTGGGCTTAAAATACCAAACTTTGGATCAATCCATCTAGCTAAAGCCTCAGCAGAGCATAGTGTACCACTAAGTGTTCTTATAACTGGCTGATAGTAGGCTTGAATCCAACCCTTACTAATAGCCTCATCAATATTATTAATAACATAGTTATAAAGATGCTGAGACTTCTTCATCTCATCATCATAAATCTTATATAATACATCATCTGAATACTCAAGCTCATGACAAGCACGTGAAGCATTATCAAAGGCCGCATCAAGATTTGTGATATCCTCTTTACCTATAACATAGGCTCCAGCCTTTATAACTACATCCTTATATCCATACTTGTTTCTTAAGCTCTTATTTAAGCTCTTAAGCTTAGACTCAATATCTACTGCCTCTGTAAAAATAGAGAATGTAGTATCACTGTTTCTAGCAACCATTGCCCCTGCAAATGTTTCCTTTAAAATAGCTGCTAAATCCTTTAATAGCTCATCTCCAGCCTTAATACCATATCTTATATTAAATCTTTTAAAATGAGCTAGATTAATATAGATATAGGCATAGCTTGAGGTGTACATAGAATTATTCATAATGTTAATAATTCTTGTAGAATACTCTCTTAATCTTCTAACACCTGGAAGCCCTGTAACCTTATCAACATCATATGTTAAAAGCTTCTTATCAGAATCCACTAAATAAACATAATATAGTGGACCCTCCTCTTTGTCTACTACATAATGTCCAAAGTCCTCGATATACTTAATATCTCCACTTTTTGTAGTTATGTGATAATAGATGTGATCAAATGAATCAACACCACTCTTAATTTGGATTTCAATGTCCTTTTCAATAACATCTAAATCCTCAGGGCTTACAAG
>JAILRQ010000020.1 GCA_024698125.1 Acholeplasmatales bacterium | reverse complement strand
AAATCTTACAAAGAATGAAATAATGGATAAGTCTTATATTCTTTCTATGAAGGATTTAAAGACAGTAGAGCATGTAGATGAGCTAAGATTTGCTGATTCCTTAAAGATTGAGGGACGTATGAAGGAGCCTTCATATGTCGCTAATGTCATAAGAATATATAGAGATGCTCTTGATGGTAAGGCCTCAAAGAGTGAGATATTAAATCTTAATAAAACCTTCCAAAGAGGTTTTACTAAGGGATATCTATTTGGTGAGGATAAGAAGAATATTACAAATATTTTAAGACCTAACCATTTAGGTGAGGAGATTGGATTTGTAAGAAGAAAGGTTAAGGGTGGATATGATATCCAGGTTAATCAAAAGATTAACCAAGGAGATATTATCCGTATTGACCACAACAATACTGATGTAGTACTTCCTCTTGTAAAGATGTTTGATTTAGATGATAATCTTGTAAGCTCTGCTGATAAGAGATTTATCATTAAGATTAAAGAGGATGTTAATGTTGGAGATAAGGTTTATAGAACTAAGGACTCTAAGTATGAGGATATGCTTATAAAGATGAGTGAAAATGAGTTCCGTAAGCTTCCAATAGATATTTCTATTTATGGAGCTGTAGGATCTCCACTTTCAGTACATGCCTCATATGGGGATGTAATGGTTTCATTTGAGACAAAGTTTATTTGTGATAAGGCCTTAAAGAATCCAATTGATGAGGCAAGAGCTCGTGCCCAAATTGAAAAGATGAATGATACTATCTATTATCTTCGTGATTTTAGCTTCTATGCTGATGATGTATTTATTCCAGTTAAGGAGCTTAATGAGATAAGAAGAAAGGCTGTATCACTTTTAAATGAGGAAAGAAGTAAGGTTAATAGACCAGAAAGAATTGATGGTCCAAAATATATAAAAACACCTTATGAGGATAAGGAGCTTGAGCTTGCGGTATTCTGTAATACTATAGAGCAGCGTGATGCGGCTTTAGCCTGTGGTATTAAGACAATATACTTTGATAATGTAGTGAGACGTAATCTTGTAAAGTATAAGGATTATGATGGTGAAATACTTGTAGGAGGATATGGTGGAGTTTACCACTATAAGGGTAAAAATCCGTTTGTAACAGATTTTTCTCTTAATGTTGTAAACTGGAAGTCTGTATATACTCTTACAAATCTTGGGGCTAAAAGAGTAACATTATCTCATGAGATTAATTTAAGTGATATTAATGATCTATTAAGGGATTATAAGAATAACACAGGATCACTTCCTAACCTTGAGATGATTGTTTATGGTAGAGCTGATATGATGTTTACTAAGTATTGTCCATTAAAGGTTTATGGTCAATGTGGACAATGTAAGAAGAATAAGTATGAGCTAAGAGATGAATATGGAAGCTTCCCTATTATCTCTCATGAGGATTGTACAACTACAATCCTTAATGGTAAGGCTCTAAATCTTATTGATGAGCTTGAAACTATTAAGGGAGTTAATACCTTCCGTATTAATCTTACAACTGAGGATTATAATGAATCCTTAAGAATTATTGAGATGTTTAAGGATAAGATGTCTGATATGCATAAGACATCACTATTCAATAAGGAAACAGATACAAGAGGACATTTTAATAAGGAAATATTATAGAATAGGTGAGCTTAGGCTCACTTATTTTTAGGAGGTGTTCCTGGTGAAGAATAATACATTAAAAACATATATGAGATACCTTGTGGCTGCGCTTGGTTCATCTCTTATTTTAAGTATTTATACATTTGTTGATTCAATATGTATTGGTCAATATGAAAAGGAATTTGGATCTGCAGCTGTTGCGGTATGTATGCCAGTATGGACCCTAATATACTCAACAGGGCTTTTATTTGCGATGGGTGGAGCGACACTTATGATGGCAGAGCGAGGAAGAGGTAAGATGGATAAGGGAAATGCCTATTTTACCTTAAGCTTTGTATTAGGAGTTATCTCATCTATTCTTTTAACTATTTTATTTATAATATTCCAAGAGCCACTATTAAAGCTCTTTGGAGCTAAAAATAGTGAGGTGTTAAAGCTTGCGAAGAATTATACCTTCTATATGAAGCTAGCCCTACCATTCTATTTAATGTCACAGTATATGGTTGTAATGGTAAGAAATGATGGAGACCCAGGGCTTGCGACTATTGCTGTACTTGCAGGTGGTATTATAAACAGTGTCTTAGATATATTCTTTGTGTTTGGTCTTGATATGGGAATAAGTGGAGCAGGACTTGGTACAATGTTTGGACAAATATCAACTGCTATAATACCTGCAATCCATTTCCTTAAGAAAAAGAATAATCTAAGATTTGTTAAGGTATATGGTATACCTCATAAGGCTATGAAGATATTAAAGATTGGAATATCTTCATTTGTACTTGATATATGCATGGGTATTACAATAATACTATTTAATAACCAAATTGATAGATATGCGAGTGAGGATGAGCTAATCGCAACCCAGGCAATCTATGGAGCAATCTGTAATACTGTAGTATTAATCCAAGGATTTGGATATGCGATAGGCCAAGCTCAGGAGCCACTCTTATCTGAATCACTTGGAGAAGGGAATATTTCAAGTGTTAAGAAATATAAAAGATATGGATTAATATCTGCAGTAGTACTAGCCATCCTATCATTTGTTATAATGGCATTACTACCAGAGCTTTTATTAAAAATGCTTGCGGACGCAGAGGCTGGATCTATTACAATAAATATTGGAGTTAAAATATTAAGAACATATTTTATAGCATTCCTATTTATGCCATTAAATATAGTATTCATTTACTACTTTAATTCCATTCTTAAGCCAAAGGAAGCCTTTATATTATCAATATGCCGTGGATTAGCATTCCCAGTAATACTATTATTAGTACTTCCAGTAATAGATTTTGACCTTATATGGCTAATGCCACTAATAAGTGAAGCCCTTGTTTTATTAACAGCATTAGTGCTTAATAAAAGAAGTATGCTTAAAGAATATGAAGTAGAAGAGATTAAAAATTAATCTCTTTTATATTTTATATAAAAAACAACATACAAATCACATAAATAAAACGACAAAAAGTTAGAATTCATCGATATAATGGATTGCTTTTTCATATTTTGTACGATAAAATTAAGCAGTATATTATAAAACACTTTCATAATGATGGCTCATTAGTTAAACAAAGTGTAGATGTAGAAGATATTACATTATCATTTTCTACATCAGTACTTTATACATATGTATGGAGTGATATTGTGTGGCAATAATATAGGAGATAATTATGTATAATGTTTTAGTAGCAGGGCTTACTATATCACTTGATTTATGCTATGAGAGTGATTTCGAAAACTCTTATAAGTATAAAACAGACCTTGATGCAAATTATCATATTACATCAAGGCTTGTAGATAATATAGAAGAGCCTATGAGTAATTTACTTTATGAAACTAAATATTATAAGAAGTATAAGGTATCAGATCATATAATTCAGATACAGTACCTTGAGGGTAGGCTTATTGGAAGTATTGATTACTACAAGAATGATGTATTGATTAATATACTTGTCCATAACAGTGTATCAGAATATGTGATGAGCCAATATGCCTTAGCCTATATACTAGGTCAAAACGATGCGATTATCATGCATGGCTCATCACTTATATATTCTGATCTTGGTATTATATTTACTGCTAAATCTGGTACTGGTAAATCAACTCATTCAAGATTATGGCAGAAATATAGTGACGCGACTGTTTTAAATGACGATAAAAATATACTAAAGCTTGAAGGAGATAAGGTTATGTTATATTCATCTCCTTGGAGTGGTAAGCATAAGCTTGATAATAATATATCACATAAGCTTGATGTAATAGTATTTTTATATCAAAATAAAACAAATGTTATAAGAAGGCTTAAATCAATTGAGGCATTTAAGCTTATGCTTTCACAAATTGATTTTCCAAGAGAAGAAAATATGGATCTTTGGAATAAAATAACTGATAAGCTTTTAGAGCTTCCTATATATCATCTTGGATGTAATATGGAGAAGGAAGCCTTTGATGTTTGCCGAAATAAAATTATAGAGGATATAAGGGATTAGCAAAGCTGTTTGCTAATCCTTTTTATATGCTATAATTAATTGTGTAGAGGTAAGAGTATGAAGTATTTAATGCATAAGGGATATAATATTCCCCTAATTGGCTTTGGTACATGGAATATAGGGGATTATAAGAATAAGGAAAAAGATGAGATTAATACTATGGTTTATGGTATTAAGAATCATGATATGACCTTAATAGATACAGCAGAGATGTATGGAGATGGTAGAAGTGAAAGGCTTGTATCATCTGTTATTAAGGAATTTGATAGAGATAAGCTTTTTATTGTAGGAAAGATTTTACCAACTAATGCTAAAGATGGATTATATATAGAATCTTGTAAAAGATCACTTGAAAATCTTGGTATTAAATATTTTGATCTCTATCTACTTCATTGGAATATAGGACTTGATCTTAATGATATGGTTAAGAATATGGAAAAGCTAAAGTCCGTAGGCCTTATTAAGGAATGGGGAGTGTCTAACTTTGATGTTTCTGATATGGAGGAGCTATTTAGATGCAAGGATGGAGATAAGTGCTTTTTAAATCAGGTGCTATATAATATGTGTGCAAGAGGTATTGAATATGATTTAATACCTTGGTGCAAGGCTCATAATGTAGCAGTTATGGCATATTCACCACTTTGTAATTCAAAAGCTGATAGAGAATGTGTTACAAATAATAAGGCTATAAAGGATATAGCCTTAAGAAATGATAGAAGTGAATGTAGCTTGATGCTATCATTTGTTATAAGAAATAGTGATGTTATTACAGTTGTAAAAACATCAAGCATTACACACCTTGATAGCAACATTAAAAATGTGTTTAATCCCTTAAATGATGGCTCACTTGAAGAGATTAATAGGATTTATCCTGCACCAAGTAAAAAAGTGCCATTAAAAACCATATGAAAATGTTAACATAACTTTACGTTGTGTATGAATATGTGGTATAATTAGCATAAAGATGGGAGGGAAAAAAATGGAAAAGCTACGCGCTAGAGATTATAGAAGAATGGCAGCTGAGGCTTGCAAGCCTTTCTCAGGAACACTTGCTTTAATTACATTAATTTATGTACTTATTAGCTGTGCTGCTAGTGGTATTTCTTATGGTATTTTAACATTACTATTCGGTGGAACATTATTCCTAGGATACTTACTAGCAATTAAGAAGGCTATGTCTTCTGTAAAGCCAGAGGCTGGAGATGTATTCGCTGGATTTGGTAACAACCTAAGTGCTTCAATTGTGACATATCTATTAGAGAATGTTTATATTTTCTTATGGACACTATTACTAATAATTCCTGGAATCGTTAAGTCATATTCATATGCTTGTGCATTATACTTAATTGAGGATGAGGGATTATCTGGAAATGAAGCTATTACTAGATCAAGAGAAATCATGAATGGACATAAGTGGGAATTATTCTGCTTACACTTAAGCTACATTGGATGGTTAATCTTATCTATCTTTACTTTAGGAATCCTATTATTATGGATTACACCTAAGATGGAAACAGCACAATACATGTTCTATAGACATATTACTGGCAAGGATTTAGAACAGATTGAGGAATAATTAAAAAAAAGAAGGTTTACTACATTTGTAGCAAACCTTTTTTCTATCCTATAAATCCTTACCTGTAAGCATCTTATATGCTTGCTTGTACTTTGAAATTGTCTTATCAACAATATCCTGTGGTAATGTCCAATCATGCTTGTTAGACTTTAACCAATCTCTTGCGAATTGCTTATCGAATGAAGCTTGAGATCTTCCCTCTTCATATTCAGCAGCTGGCCAGAATCTAGAAGAATCAGGTGTAAGCATCTCATCACCGATAACTACCTCACCATTTTCATTGATTCCAAACTCAAACTTTGTATCTGCAATAATGATTCCCTTAGTTAAGGCGTAGTCAGCACACTTCTTATAAATAGCAATTGTATAATCTCTAATCTTTGTAGCATACTCAAGTCCATGTCCTGGGAATTGCTTTTCAAGTACATCAATACTTTCTTCAAAGCTTATATTCATATCATGATCACCAATCTCAGCCTTAGTAGAAGGAGTATAGATTGGCTCAGCAAGCTTTGCTGACTCCTTTAGTCCTGCAGGAAGCTTAACTCCACAAACAGTACCATTCTCCTTATAGCTTGCCCATCCAGAACCTGTGATATATCCTCTTACAATACACTCAATTGGAAGCATTGTAAGCTTCTTACACATAAGAGAGCGTCCCTCAAACTTTTCGTTTTGGAAGAACTTTGGCATATCCTTTGTATCAAATGATAATACATGGTTCTTACAAATATCCTTTGTAAAATCAAACCAGAACTTGCTCATCTGAGTTAGAACCTTACCCTTATCTGTTACGATGTTATGAAGAATAACATCGAAGCAGCTAATTCTATCAGTCGCAACTAAGATTAAGCTATCTCCATTATCATATATTTCTCTAACTTTACCTTCTTTAATAGGTTTCATATAATATCCTCACTTTTTTATCAGTATATTCTATATTATATAACTTTTCTTTTTAAGATAAAATCATAATAATAAAAAAAATCAAAAAAATAATAAATCATAAGATTTATAGAATGATATACATGTATGATAAAATAAAAGAAAAGGGGATGTTTGTATGAACTTTGGAATAATAGGACTTGGAAGAATTGCAAAGAAGTTTGCAAAAACAGTAAATGAAATGGATGGGGCCACACTTTATGCGGTCGCTTCAAGAGATATTTCTAAGGCAGAGGAGTTTAAGGGTGAGTTTAATGCTTGTAAGGCCTATGGATCCTATGAGGAGCTTTATAGGGATAAGGATGTAGATTGCATCTACATATCTACTCCAAATAGTATGCATTATAAAAATGCTATGGATGCCTTAAAATGTGGTAAGAATGTTATATGTGAAAAGCCATTTACTATAAATCCTTCTGAGGCAAAGGATTTATATAGCTATGCAAAAGAGCATAAGCTATTTATAATGGAAGCCTTATGGAT
>JAILRQ010000107.1 GCA_024698125.1 Acholeplasmatales bacterium | reverse complement strand
AAATCAGCCGCAAATGTCAAATCCCTTGTTACAAGGTTTATAACAAACTCACCTGTTTCAACAATTGCCTTATAGGAATATCTTTCAGGACGAACTGAAATATATGCCATAGCAGGATTAGTACATACGGTCCCTGTCCAGGCTACTGTAAAAATATTTGGCTTTAAATCCTTACCCCTTGTAGAAATCATTGCGATAGGGCATGGATATAGCATATTTCCTGCCTTCCACTCTTCACGCTCTGTCATATAAATACCTCTTACTTCTCTATTTTAAATACTCCCTCAGAAAATCCATTTTCCTTTAAGGGATTATTAAACTCTAATCTTATAGCCTTGATATCATTATCAAAGCTTAGGAAGAAATCTATTAGATTTGGATCAGTAAATCTAATCACATTATCCTTAATTTCTACTCCATCTCCTGAATCTAGCATATACATATTATCTATACCCTTAAGCTCATCCTTATTATCCTCATTTATATCATCAAGGATAATTGTAGGATCTGCTGTTGAATAATAAGCCATAGGTACTAGTGAATATTCTCCATATTCCTCACTATAATATCCTAAAAGGTCAAAGAATATATAAAGGTATCCCTCACTCTTATTTAAAAAAGGGTACTCATCTAACCTTATAGTCATGAAATAGCAGGAAAATCCTGGGAACTCATAATCAGCTAAAGCCTCTGGTACTGCTACATCACCTAAAATATGTGTTTCAAATACATTATTATCATTCTTAATAACCTTTATAGCCTTCATCTAGAACCTCCATAAATTACAAAACCATTATAGCATAAAAAAACGGATATTTACTATCCGTTTATAAGATTATTATCCATAATCTTGTGTAAAAGCTTATATAAGGTTTTGGCATCATCCTCAGAAAGCTTAATACAAGAGCCAATATGAGATGGAACACTTAGGGCCTTATCGCGAAGCTTAAGTCCTTCATCTGTAATATTTACTACTACAATACGCTCATCAAGCGTATTACGCTCTCTTGTAATATAGTTCTTTGCCTCAAGCTTCTTTAATAGTGGAGTAAGTGTTCCTGAATCTAGATATAGAGCTTCCCCTAAATCCTTAACATTCATAACCTTCTTATCCCATAAAGCCATCATGCAAATATATTGTGTATATGTCAAATCAAGCTCCTCTAGGAGTGGAGTATACTTTCTTATTACTTCCTTTGACACAACATATAATGGAAAGCATATTTGATTTTCAAGCTTTAAGCAATCATACTTATTTGACATATTTAACACCTCTTATTATAAATACTTAGCTACCTTATCCTTAATCTTTTCAGGCTTTGCTGTAGGAGCAAATCTTTCAACTACATTACCCTCTCTATCGACTAAGAACTTTGAGAAGTTCCACTTGATCTTACGACCAAATACTCCTCCCTTTTGACTCTTAAGATATGTATATAATGGATCCTCATTCTTACCATTTACATCAATCTTTTTAAATCTTCTGAATGTTGTATCATACTTTAATGTACAAAACTCATTGATAGCCTTATCGTCTCCAGGAGCCTGTCCTGCGAATTGGTTACAAGGGAAATCAAGAATTTCAAATCCCTTATCCTTATACTCACGATACATTTCCTCAAGACCCTTATATTGTGGAGTAAATCCACATCCTGTTGCGGTATTTACAATTAGTAAAACCTTACCCTTATACTCTGATAGTGATACAGTTTCACCCTTATTATCTAATACATTAATATTATATAGCTCTGACATAATGCCTTCCTCCAAATATTACTTAACTAATGCGTAGATTGCATCCTTTGAGCATAATCCAACTCTTTGGTTGTAAAGCTCTCCATCCTCAAATACGAATAATGCTGGAATTGATGATACTCCTAATGCATTACAAATCTCTGGGTTCTCATCTGCATTAACCTTGCAAACCTTAAATCCAGGATTTTCATTTGAAACCTCTTCTACGATAGGTGATAATGCTCTACATGGTCCACACCAAGGTGCCCATACATCTACTAGAACCTTACCCTTTGCCTCTAATACCTCATTCTTAAATGTGTTATCTGTAACTGCTACTACTGCCATAATTATTGTCCTCCTTTTATCGCAATTTAATTGCATACAATTTAATTTACAACAATATAATAACAAGAAAAGCTTCATATGTCAACACAAATGCTTATAAAAAAATATAGCACCACAATGTGATGCTATATATTATCTAAAAGAATTTGTAGTTGTCGTCCTCAATCACCTTAAGAACTCTATCCTTTTCATTATAATAAAGATCCTTATAATCAATATCATTAATTTTTAATAAATCAGGGTTTACATTAATTGATCTTTCAATTAGCCAATCAATTATTTGATATGTACCATCAAGTACCTCAGATATTACTATATCCCATTTAATATCTACGAAGACAAAGTTTGAATGCACATAATTTGATGCAAAGTTCATTGCATCATAAAACTCCATAGAATCTGATATTTCAGCAGTAGTCTTAATAGAATACTTAACTCTTGGGTTTTCCTTTTTCATATCAGCAAATCTTTGGATGGAATCAAGCCAACCATAGTTAAGATAGCTCTTATAGTTATTATATGTCAGATTATGAGACACAATATACTCATCAAGCTTCTTCTTACCCATAGTCTCAAGTGCATCCTCAATTGTTACTCCCTGATGCTCTACAAATGATTGTAGGGATTCAGGGTACATATCAATTGTACGAATAGTAATGAATATTTCTAGGGCCTGTCTAAATACAGACATAGCCTGTGGGAAGCATTTCTTATTGAAAAGAGAAAAGACTGTAGTCATTGAATCAATAAGATTATCAATCTCTCTTGTATAAACATCCCTTTTTAAAGGATCCTCTATAGTTTCCATTCCCTTTTCTCTTAGTATAGCAAATAGATGCATAGCCATAGATATTGCAGGATTTGATAGGAATAATGAGCTTCCTCCCATATCATAGAAATCAGCACAAAGTAATCCTCTATATACCTCATTTAGTAATTTAGTTAAATACTCATCATCAACTACTAGATTAGGATTTTCAAATAAATCAAATCTATAGGTTGCAGTGATTACTGACATAAGCTTAAGCTTGAAGGCATCACTTAATGTTATAAAATCTGGATTAAGATTTCTTGCATGTGCTAGTGATAGCACATAGTTAGGATTTTCAATAAACATTTGGCTAATTTTAGCACAAAGTGCTACATCAATCCCTCCACCTATATATCTTTTTATAAGGGCATCATAATATTCTGCATCTGCAATTACCTTTTTTGAAATTAGCTTCTCAGCATTATCCATTATTATTTTTCCTCCTCCATATATTTATTTACAAACTCATTTACTGGAAGTGGCTTATCATAAAGATATCCCTGAGCACTTCTACATCCAAGCCTTAATAAATTAGCTGCTTGTTCCTTTGTTTCTACTCCCTCACAGATAACCTTCATACCAATCTTGTTACACATGTTAATAACAGCCTCTAGTATGTAGCTTCTCTTATCGGAAGCATTATCAGCACATAATGACTTATCAAGCTTTATTATATCAAATCCACACTCAACTAGTGCAGAAAGATTTGAATATCCTGAACCAAAATCATCCATAGCTACCCTATATCCAAACTTATGGATATAATTAATTAGCTTTTTGATTTCCGCAACATTTTCTGTAAATGTTGATTCAGTAATCTCAATTTCAATTAGATTTGGTGGTATATCATATTTTTGTCTTATAGACTCAAGCTTATTTATATATCCTTCGAAATCCTTTTGATTACGAGATAGATTAATAGATACAGGTACATGTCCTACAAACTTACTATCATATGATAGACGTATATTCTTACATAAAGCCTCAAACATATGAAGGTCTAGCTCTACTATAAGTCCTGTTGACTCAAGACGTGGGATATACTCCATAGGAGGTAATAGCTTCTCATTTTTATAATACCAACGAGATAAAGCCTCAGCACCTATAAGCTTTCCAGTCTCTATATCAATTTTTGGCTGTAGATAAAGCTTAAACTCATTATTCTTTAATGCGTCTATAAAGTGAGTCTCAATCTCCTGAGC
>JAILRQ010000086.1 GCA_024698125.1 Acholeplasmatales bacterium | reverse complement strand
TATACTATGTGCTTTTTCTCAGCATTATTTTATGCAGTTGTTTATTTATTCTTCTATGGATTTATAGAAGCTATAGTGAGGTTATAATATGGGAAAGAAAATGACAAAAAGAATAACTTTTATAAGTGCGATAGTAACATTCCTATCATTTTTATATAAGTTCTTACTTGGATATGTATCAAAATCAATAATAATTGTAGCTACAGCTCTTTCGTCCCTTTGTGTATTCTTTTGTAAGATAATATTTGTTAAAAGATTAACAAAGTCTAGAAAGGAGAAGAGGCATGCTTACCTACTAATGGGATTTATTCTATTCTTATATGGATTATTATTCCTATTTGTAGTACTTGCTAAGCTTTCTGGATTATATGATATTGAGGAAAAGGTTTATGAGGGATGGCAGTCACTACTATTATCACTTGTAATTGTTGTAATGTTTATTTTATCTATTAGAGGGTATAGAAGTGCTGCTGATAGAACAGATATTATGGTTTTAGGATTAAAGGAGGTAGGACTTGCGACTGCCCTATCTGATTTAATTGTCTTAGAAGGACTATTAGACGACTATTTTGTTGATCGTGTAGATGCAGATATTTTGTCTAAGGTGCATGAATGGCTATCTCTTGGAGTGAGCTCAGTTATCATTTTAATATCACTGATTATGATGGTAAGATTTGTAAATAGAACAAGACTTGCTATAAAAAATGGTGAATAAATGTCTAATTGTAAAGGTAACTAAACAATAGGAAATACTTTTAGAAAATAAACTATAAAATTGAGCATTTTTTTTGCTCATTTTTTATTTATTATAGTATAATATTTATGGGTGAAAGAGAATGGAAAAGACTAATGTGATGAGAACACTAGATCAAAAGAAGATCAAGTATAATTCATATGAATATCCTCATGAGGATGGGGTTGTTGATGGTGTTGGCGTAGCATCCTTACTTGGGGAGGATCCTAATAGGGTTTTCAAAACATTGGTTTGTGTTTCAAAGTCTAAGAAGAATTATGTATTTGTAGTTCCTGTAAATTGTGAGCTTGATTTAAAGAAATGTGCTAAAGCTGTTTCTGAAAAAAGCGTTGAGATGATTGCGGTTAAGGAATTACTACCACTTACAGGCTATGTTAGAGGTGGTTGCTCTCCTGTAGGTATGAAAAAATCTTTTGTAACAGTTGTGCATAAGACAGCTTTAGATTTTGGTACGATTATATTTAGTGCTGGAAAGATTGGTTTCCAGGTAGAAATGAATCCTTTGGATTTATCTAAGCTTATTAGAGTAACATTCGAGGATATTGTAGAGGAGTAGTGTATATGAATAGAACTATATATAAGAGATTTGCAAGTGTCATCGTCAAGAAGGGTATTAATCTTCAGGAAGGACAGGATGTATTATTATACATTTCAACTCTTCAAAGAGTTTTTGCAAAATATATAGTTGAGGAGTGCTATAAGAATAAGGCACGCAAGGTTATCATTAATTGGATTGATGATGATATTGATTATGTAGCTTATAAGTATGGTGATGAAAAGGCCTTATCAAAGGTTGAGGATTATGAAGAGGCACGTGCTAAGCATAATTCTAAATCAATTCCTTGTAGAATTTATGTTGAGGATTCAGATCCTGAAGCCTTCAACGGACTTGATAATGATAAGATTTCAAGAATTTCTATGGCTCGCCGTAAGGTAATTAAAAAGTATAGAGATATCACTGAGGGTTATGATCAGTGGTGTATAGTTGCAGTACCTTCTAAGGCATGGGCTAAGATGATTTTCCCTAATGAAACACCAGCCAATGCAGTAAAGAAGCTATGGGATGCAATTATTAAGACTACAAGAATTGATACTAAAGACCCTATTAAGCAATGGAATGAGCATATTGAATACCTAGCATCAAAGGCTAAGGTATTAAATGAGCTTAACCTTGATTATTTAGAGTATAGCTCATCAAATGGTACAAGCCTTAAGCTTAAGCTTCATGAGGGACATCTATGGCAAAGTGCATCAGAGAATTCCCTAAGAGGAATAGAGTTTGTTGCTAATATGCCAACAGAAGAGGTATTTACAATGCCTGATATTAATGGTGTAGATGGAGTTGTTGTATCATCTAAGCCATTAAGTCATAATGGGGTTGTTATTGATGACTTTAAGATTTACTTTGAGCATGGACGTGTAGTTAAGTGTGAGGCTTTGAAGGGCCAAAATGAGCTACAAAAGATTATTGACACAGATGAAGGATCTCATCATTTAGGTGAGGTGGCCTTAGTTCCATATGATAGTCCTATTAATTTAAGTGGTATATTATTCTACAATACATTATTTGATGAGAATGCTGCTTGCCATCTAGCATTAGGAATGGCATTTAGAGATAACCTTAAGGGTTATGAAACTATGAGTGATGAGGAGTTTAAGAAAATCGAGTTTAATAATTCTTTAACACATGTAGATTTCATGATAGGAACAAAGGATTTAAATATTGTGGGTTACGATCACAATGGAAATAAACACCAAATATTTAAGGATGGGAATTTTGCGTTTTAAAAAAAGCCAGGTGGTATTATGGTAATAGAACAAGATTTAGAAGATAAGAAGATAATGGATACTTCTGATGATGACGATGATGAGGATGATGAGGATGATGGAGCTATAAGACATAGAGCTTCAACAATCGTCAAGGTAATGAGACTTGAAAAGTCTGTTAATTCAATTAATTCAAAGCTTGAGGATTTAGATCCAAATGTAATGGAGGCTAATCGTGTTAAGCTTGTGGATGATATTAAAAAGCTTTCAGATGAAATAAATTCGATTAAGGAAAAGCTTGATAATGCACCAAATCAGGACAATAGTGAGGCAAATGCCCAAATTATTGCTCGTCTTGAGGCGTTAGAGGAGGCTCCAAAGCCAATTGATGATAATCATGAGGAGAATAGCACTAAGGCTGTAGATTTTGAAGCCTTATCTATGAGAGTTGAAAAGCTTGAAACAGCAATAAAGCTTATGGATTCTAAAAAGCATCCATCTGGTGGAGCTTCAGTTGCAAGCTTTGCTTCAAAGATGTCATTTGTAGCATTCCTACTTGCGATTGCAGGGTTTGCTATTAAAGCATATACATACATTATGTCTAATAACACTTCAAACTCTACAGCATATGATGCTGCAAAGAAAATGAGTGAGGCTTGTAATGATGTAATGATGTATGTTGCTGGTATAGGAGCATTTACTGGAGTTCTTTCCTTAATAGGATTATTTGTAGGAAAGGGAAAGAGAGGAGCAGCATTTATTGGTGTAATCCTTTCAGTAATTGCTATATTTGCATTTGTAGCATTTAAATATATGGGAATTCTTGAAATTGAATAATGATGGTGGGTGTAGTGATACACCCATCTATTTTTTATGGTATAATTTTATTATCGAAGGGGATGAAAGGCAATGGAAGATGTAGAGGATAAGCAATATCAAAAAATGAAAAGCGCAAATATTCCAGGCCTAATTATATCCCTTGGAATACCAACAATTATTACAGCCTTAATATCAAATATTTATAATATGGTTGATACATACTATGTAGGTACCCTTGGTACCTCACAGCAGGGAGCTATAGGTATAGTATTTACCTTGCAGTTTTTAATTCAGGCTATAGCCTTTACCCTAGGCCATGGTAGTGGAACCTATGTATCAAAGCATTTGGCTTTAAAGGAAAATGATGTAGCCTCAAAATATGTATCAACTGCTTTTTTTACGGCTGTTTTTACTGGCTTATTTATTTTAGTATTTGGGCTTATATTTTTAACACCATTGATGTACGCTTTAGGAAGCACTGATACAATCCTTCCTTATGCAAAGGATTATTCAATGTGTGTTCTAGCATCAGGACCACTTTTTATAGGTTCAATGGTTTTAAATAATAACCTAAGATATGAAGGAAGAGCAAGCCTAGCCATGGTAGGCCTTGTATCAGGAGCACTACTTAATATATTGGGCGACCATATGTTTGTAAAGGTCTTTGATATGGGAGTACTTGGAGCAGGACTAAGTACTGCAATATCTCAGTCTGTATCATTTTTTATTTTATTATTTATGTATTTAACTAAGGCTACAACAAGACTTAGTATTAAAAGAATGAGTAGAAGCCTTAAGGATTATTTATTAATAATAAGAGCAGGCTTCCCATCATTTATAAGAAATGCCTTTATGTCATTATCTAGTGGAGTATTAAACCAATATGCTCGTCTTATTGGAGAAGCAGAAGCTATAGAGATTGGTATAAGTGAAACCTATAGTGCTGACTCTAATATTGCGGCTATGTCTATAGCCTCAAGATATGCCTCATTTATTTCATGTATTGGAATGGGACTTGGACAGGGCTTCCAGCCTGTAGCCTCATTCAATTATGCAATAAAGGAGTATGATAGAGTTAAAAGAGCAATGCTATTTACTCTTTTAACAGCTATGGCTATAGTATTTAGTGTATCCTTATTGGGTCTTATAACTCCAAAAACTGTAGCGGGATGGTTTAATGATGATCCTTATGTAATAGGTCTTGCCGCAAAGGCTATAAGGTATGCCTCAATATTTGCCTTTGTAGTACCAATTACAGTTATTGGTAATATGCTATATCAATCAATTCGTAAATCAGAGATAGCATCTATTCTTGCCTTGCTAAGAAGTGGTATTATTCTAATACCAATCATTATAATATTCTATTATTCTGGCTTTGGATTTACAGGGCTTGCCCTTGCAACTCCAATATCAGATATAATAAGTGCATTAATTACCTTGCCATTTTTGCTT
>JAILRQ010000059.1 GCA_024698125.1 Acholeplasmatales bacterium | reverse complement strand
CTAAATATTCAGGTATTACTAGAACCTCTTTTTCAAATCCTTCCTCTGAAGCACCCCTTATACCAGCCATCATTTCTCCATCAACTTTCATTAATGAGTATCCAAAATCTCCAGAAACATATCTCTCAGGAAATTTCAAATTACTAAGATCAGAACATGACTGTAATAACAAAAATAGGGGAAATAGTAATAATATTATTAATAATCTTTTCTTCATAATTAGTCCTCCCTACTTACTACTAAGCTATATTCTCTAGACAGATGAGTATTCGTTGTATTTAGATTTACTCCATTTTCATCAGACGCAAATATAAGGATATTCGCACCAATTACCATAGTAAAAACCAATAATAAGTATACAAAAAATCTTTTCATATCAAAAACTCACCTTTTATAATTTTAATTATATATAAGTTTTCAAAACAAATCAATATAGATTATCTTTACAAAAGTATTTTTTAAATTAAATAAATATCTTTTTCTATTTAACCTGTTGAAAATTAAAAAACAGCTGCTCTTTAATAAGAACAGCTGTATTTTTTATCTTTTCTCTATAACTCTCATCTTAGCACTATGGCTTCTTAGATTTTCATCAAGCTCAGCCTCTGATGGAAGTATAGGATGTCTTGTTATAAGTTCAAATGGAGCTAAATCCTTTACTACTATTGGTAATCCTTCTGGAATATTAATTGTACTTCTTTCCTTGAATATTGTCTTACAAATCCTATCCTCTAGTGATTGGAATGAAATAACAACACATCTTCCCTTAGGATTTAGCATATTTAAAGCATCATTCAATGAATCCTCAAATACTCTTAATTCATCATTAACCGCAATACGCAATGCTTGGAATACCTGCTTAGCAGGATGTCCCTTTTTATTTAACACCTTTTGAGGTAAGGCACTCTTTATAACATCAACAAGCTCAAATGTTGTTTGTATTCTTTTGGTTTTTCTTACTTCCTCTATTTTTCTTGCAATTTGCTTTGCAAATGGCTCCTCACCATATCTTTGAAAAATAGTAAAAAGCTCCTGGAATGAATATTCATTAACAACAATTTCAGCTGTTAATGGCTTACCTTGATCCATACGCATATCAAGAGGTGCATCATATCTATATGAGAATCCTCTTTCTGGGATATCTAGCTGGAAGCTTGATACTCCAAGGTCATATAATACACCATCTATATGCTCTACACCATAGGAATTAAGAGCACTCTTAATATCCTTAAAGTTTGATTTGATGATTGTAAAGCTATTTGATATTTTAGATAGACGATCTGTTGCACGCTCTATTGCATAATCATCCTGATCAAATGAATAAAGATGACCACCCTGTAGTCTCTTTAAAATCTCAGATGAATGTCCACCTCCACCAAGTGTACAATCAACATAGATACCATTTGGCTTTATGTTTAAATATTCGATTGCTTCATTTAGTAATACAGAATAATGCTTGTACTCCATAAAAACCTCCATAAATAGAAAATAGATGCCTGTGCATCTATTTCTAATAGTTATTCAGCCTTTGCATCCTTCTTAGGAGCAACAACTAATTTTCCCTTGTAGTATCCACAGTTAGGGCAAACTCTATGAGAAAGAGTTAATTCTCCACAGTTAGGACATACTACCATGTTTGGTGCAGTTAAAGCTTGATGAGATCTTCTCATTCCCTTCTTAGCTTTACTTGTACGACGGAAAGGTACTGCCATTTAAAACACCTCCATACTATTTTTTAAGCAGATCTGCTAGTGATGCGAATGCAGGATTGATCTTATTTTGATCCTCCTCTTGGTCTAATACATCCTCACCGCTTTCAAACTCTTCACCCTCAAGTATACTTCTCATAGGCTTTTCACACAAAATATTTGTGATTATAGCCTCCTTAGTATCAAGGGTTTGACCATCAAATGGATTGATATCAGATTCGAAAGGTGGGTCTTGCATATAAACCTCATCACTCTCGGCATGAATTGATTTGTTAATAGGCTTCAAGCTTATCGCAGACTCTAGAACCAAATCAATATTTATATTCATATGAATTAAATACTTATCTGTATCTAGCATCGTAATCTTATAGGTAATATGAGCAATTCCAGATTCTCTTATATCTTCATATCCATTAAGATCCTCTGATAAATCCATATCCTCTTCCATTTCATATGGAAATCTAAGCTTACGAAGCTGTGCTAATGCAAGACGCATAAAATCACCTCAGCCTATAACATTATATTAAAGTTTACAATAAAAGTCAACATAAAATTAGCTCGTTATGTTATAATTTATTTAAGGGTGATGATTATGAAAATAATTGGTATTGTTGTGGAGTACAATCCATTACATAACGGACATGTTAAGCACTTTAATTCTATACCTAGGGATAAGGATGATATAGTAATAGCCGTTATGAGTGGTAATCTCGTTAACCGTGGGGAAATATCTGTTTTTAACAAATTTGATAAGACAGCATTAGCTCTTGAGCTTGGTGTAAGCCTAGTATTAGAGCTACCATCAGTATATGCTATACAGTCAGGAGATACATTTGCTATGCGTGCAATTGAAATACTTGCCTATGCTGGATGTAGTGATGTATATTTTGGTTCTGAATCTAATGATATCTCATTAATTGATAAGTATTATTCATATACTTGTAAGAAGGAATATAATGATAATGTTAAAAAGTATCTTAAGGAGGGTCTAAGCTATAAGAGTGCTACTCTTAAGGCCTTAGAGGGATCAGGACTTCTACCTCTTGCTCCAAATGATGTATTAGGGCTTGGATATTATAAGGCTGTTGTCCAAAATAATTATCCAATCAAACTTCACACTATTAAAAGAGATAATAACTATTCTACTCCTTTTCAAACTGGTGAGATATCAAGTGCTACATCTATAAGGCTAAATCCTTCAAGCATAAAAAATGCTGTACCTAAATACACATATGATATGTATAAGGCTAAAGGATTTTTAAATACCTCAAGGATATTTAATTATCTAAAGCTTCAAATACTTACTCATAATATAAGTGATATCTTCCTTATTGAGGAAGGCCTTGATAACGCCTTAAAGGATATTTATAAATATAATAGCTATGATGAATATCTAACATCAATAAATACTAAGAGGTATAGCATTGCTAAAATATCTAGAATTATGATGTGTATTCTCTTTAATATTAAACGAAGTGACATGGAGGCTATAAATCATAAATCAATTGATTTTATAAGAGCTCTTGGATATGATGATATAGGTCAAAAATATTTAAGCAGTATTAAGCATGATATAAATATCTACACCAATATCAAGGAAGGGTTAAATGATATCCTTGATTATGAGATTAAAATATCAAAGGTATTAGATACTATTTATAATTTAAATAATTTAGAGCTTGAGCAATCAAGTCCAATTAAAAAGTAGTGGGCGACCACTACTTTTCATTTGTTATATACAACATAATAGCTGATATGGTTTTAGCATCTGTAATAATACCATCCCTTATCATAGCCTTAACAGAGTCTAATGTATAATATTCAAGCTCAATTATTTCATCCATGTCAAAGCTTGTATCACCTTTTGTAAGATTTTTAGCAAGATAGATATCAATTTTTTCATCACAAAATCCAACAGATGTATAGATTGCACCTAGATATTTCATATCTCCTGCAATATATCCTGTTTCCTCTTTTAGCTCTCTTTTGGCAGTTATTATGGTATCCTCTCCTAAATCTTTTTTCCCTGCAGGTATTTCAAGGAGTGTTTTATCTACTGCATATCTATATTGGCGTTCAAATACTATTTTATTATCTACAAAAGCTATTATAGCTGCAGCTCCAGGATGACGTACTACCTCTCTATCTGAGACATTTCCATTAGGTACTAGTACAGTATCGTGGTCTATAGTAAGAAATCTTCCCTTATACGCTATTTGACTTGTTAACTTCTTCTCTCTTAAATTCATTTTAAAAATCCTCAATTTCCATATTCTTTATTTCCTGAGCTATTCCTTGATGAGATATGCTAAAGCCTAATGAATTATAGAAGGCCTCTGATTCCTTTGAAGCAGGTATTACCTTTATATACATATAGTCCTTATACTTATCCTTTATCATATTAAGCATAGCTCTTGCGATTCCCATTCTTCTATAATTATTATCTACAAGTACATAATGGATATAGGCTAGCATAGCTCCATCATCAATTGCTCTTGCAAGACCTACAAGCCTTGTGCCATCGTATGCTGTTACTACAGTTTGGCTATTTTGTAGGGCCTTATATAATCTATTTGGATAATCTCCTGATTCCCAGCCTATTGATTTAAATAGGGCTTCTACATCTTCCTTTTTAAATGTCTTATCCATCTTATATGTAATCATTTTTATCACCATTTTTATTATATAATAAACGCATGAAAAAGGCCAAGATTATTCTTGGCCTATATCTTACTTATTTGCGTTTACAAATAGCTCACACATAATTTGTGCAAACTCTACATTATTCTTAACTGGTAATCCTTCAACTATTAAAGCATTATCAAATAGGAATGTAGCATACTTCTTGATGTCATCAGGATTCTTGTCATATGCAGCCTCAACAGCCTTGAATACCTCATGGTTAGGGTTAATCTCAAGTACCTTCTCAGCCTTTGCTCCATATTTATCCTGAGCTGCAAGAATCTTTTCCATCTCAATTGATACATTATTCTTAGAAGATAGACATACAGCATTGTCTGTAAGTCTCTTAGATAATACTACATCTACTACATCATCCTTTAATGAATCCTTTAAGGCTTGTAGTAAATCCTTCTTTTCTTCCTTGATTTCATCAATCTTCTTATTCTCTTCCTCATCTAGAAGATCTAGATCTCCTGTATTTACAGACTTGAATTGATGCTCATTATAATCTCTTAAGACATTGAATAGGAATTCATCTACACCATCAACACAGATAAGTGCATCATATCCCTTCTTCTTAAGCTGATCAAGATATGGAAGGTTAATTACAGTAGCACGGTCCTTACCACAGGCAAAGTAAATATCCTTTTGTCCCTCTGGCATTTGTGCTACATACTCACTAAGTGTAATATATTTATCTTCCTTTAATGTCTTGAATAATAATAAGTCCTTAAGCTTGTCCTTATTAGCTCCGTAATCCTCGTAGCATCCATACTTAATAGAAATACCATATTCATCAAAGAATGCTTCATACTTAGCTCTATCATTCTTTAATGTCTTTTCAAGCTCAGATAGAATCTTCTTTTCTACATTAGATGCAATCTTCTTTAATGTTCTATCATCCTGTAGCATCTCTCTTGAGATATTAAGTGATAGGTCTGATGTATCAACAAGACCTCTTACAAATCTCATATAATCTGGGATTAGATCCTTACACTTATCAAGGATAAATACTCCCTTAGTATATAATTGAAGTCCACGCTCAAACTCCTCTGAATAAAGATTCATTGGTGAACGCTTTGGAATAAATAGTAGGGCGTTATATGATACAAGTCCCTCTACATTAAAATGCATTGACATCATTGGGTCCTGATAATCATAGAACTTATCCTTATAGAAGCCATTTAGCTCCTCATCTGTAATATCAGCCTTGCTCTTCTTCCATAGAGGTACCATTGAGTTTACAGTCTCAAGCTTCTTTACCTCTACCTGCTTTGGATTACCCTTATCATCCTTCTCATCTGTCTCCTCCCAAGAGGTAACATATGTCTTTATTGGGTAACGAATATAGTCAGAGTATTTTACAATAAGCTCCTTAATCTTCCACTCATCTAGATACTCACTATACTTAACATCATCAGTATCATCCTTTAGATGAATAATGATTGTTGTACCAACAGTTTCCTTACCGCACTCATCAATAGTATATCTATCAAGACCTTGGCTACGGAATACATAGGCCTTATCTGATTTAGGGGATTTTGTTAATACCTCTACCTCAGAACCTACAATAAATGCACTATAGAATCCAACTCCAAATTGTCCGATTATATCTACGCTATCCTTATTCTTTTCATCAAGCTTCTCAACAAATTCCTTAGAACCTGACTTAGCGATAGTACCAAGGTTCTCCTTTAGCTCTTCATATGTAAATCCAATACCGTTATCAGTAATAGTAATAGTCTTATCATTCTTATCTGCTACTACCATAATTTGATAATCCTGTGGTGCTACAGATTGATCTGTAAGTGTTAAATAGTGATGCTTATCAATCGCATCAGAAGCGTTTGATATTAATTCACGAAGGAAGATATCCTTGTTTGTATAAATTGAATTAATCATCAAATCTAGTAATCTTTTTGTTTCAGTTTTAAACTTTATTTCTTCTGCCATTTTAATCCTACTCCTTTTGAAAACACCACTATTATAGTCTCATATTTTGGCAGTGTCAAGTATCGAGTGCCAAAATTATATAAAAATAAAAGCCCCGAAGGGCTATTATCCTACTTTAATACGCTATTTACAAAATCAATAATCTCTTGATTCTTAGCATTCTTATAGAAGTACTCCTTGAATGTAGGACGGTCAATTGTCTCTAGTAAGAAGTCCTTATCGATATCCTTTAAGATATCAAGAATAGGTCTATAAGTCTTCTTTTTTACACCATCAAGAATCTTCTTGTTTCTTTGCTCTGGTACAACTCTCTCCTTTGGATATCCTCCTCCGAATGGAGCCTTGAATAGGTTCTCATAAACATTTTCAAGGTTAAGCTCTGCACCCCAACCAAATCCCTTAGCAAAAGGCTGTGCAATAGCATTTCCATCATTGATTTGTCCAAATAGATAAGCATCGCTTGGCTCTACTACATATCCACAGATAACTCCAGGGAATGAGTTTAATGCTAAAAGAGCTCCTTCTCCTGTTCCACATCCTGTAACAACAAAATCTGCTGCTCCAGAATTAATAAGGATTGCTGCTAAAAGTCCATTTTGAACATATGTAAGTGGCTTGTCATCTGCTGAAGTCATTCCATAGTTATCTACAGTATGTCCATACTTTGTAGCTACCTTGTTTAAGGCAGTATAAATAATTTCATTCTTTGCTGCCTGTGAGTTTTCGTTAATTAATGCGATTTTCATAATTTATTCTCCTTTGTTTTATAATACATTTAAATTATAACATAAAGTAAAAAAAATTCAGCAATAAATGCTGAATTTCTTTTTGGCATATTATCTCTTTTCCTTAATACGAGCAGCCTTAGCTGAAAGAGTACGGATGTAGTTAAGTCTTGCACGTCTAACCTTACCATGTCTTAGAACTTGGATATGATCAATAACTGGTGCGTTAACTGGGAATGTACGCTCAACTCCAACTCCATAAGAATCCTTTCTTACAGTGAATGTAGCTGAAACACCATGTCCTTGTCTCTTAATTACTAATCCCTCGAACGCTTGAAGTCTTGTATGATCTCCTTCTTGGATCTTTACGAAAACCTTAACATTGTCTCCAGCTCTAAACTCTGGAGTGTCGTTCTTGATGTACTCAGCAGTAATCTCATCGATTAATGCTTGTCCCTTAGTATTTGCCATAATATCAACTCCTGACTTCCAATATTCATAGGTATATACCCAGCGGAATGTTGTGCTTTGACTATCCATAGCGATAGCCTCTAATAATATATCACATAATATTTCTTATTTCAAGTACTTTTTTTCAAATCTATACATAGTATAAAAAAGGACACGCCTTCTGGCGTATCCTATTCTACATCTTGGTTATATTCCTGAGATTTTATGAACTCCATAAAGTCATCATCATATAAAGGCTTTGAGAAATAGAATCCTTGAATATAGTCAACTAAAAGCTTTTCTGCCTCCTCTAGCTGATGAAGCTCCTCTATTCCTTCAAACACTATCTTCTTATTAAGTGACTTAATCATCTTAATAATATCATTCATTACAAGCTTAGTATTACTATCTGTAAAGTAAGCCTGTACCATCATCTTATCAAACTTAATTATATCTGCTGGTACAGAAATAATATATTCTAGATTAGATGAACCTGTACCAAAGTCATCAAGCGATATTGATGAGCCATTTTCAATAAGCTTATTTATATTTTGAAGTACTAAATGATTCTTTGAATAGCTTGATTCTGTAACCTCAAAATTAAATCTATTTGATGGTATATTATATTCCTTCATTAAAGATATGAAATCATCTGCCATATTCTCCTGCTGAAGCTGTACTATTGATAGGTTTACCTCAATATAATGCATACCATACTTTTCAATATCAAACCTCTTTAAAAGCTCACATACGCTCTTAAATACATCACGTCCAAGACGAACAATAAGCCCTGATGCTTCAGCATAAGGTATGAAATCTGATGGCATCATAATATTCATATCCTCCTCCTGTAATCTTACAAGAGCCTCTGCTGCAGTAAACTTATGCTCCTCAATTGAATATATTGGCTGTAATACCACAAGAGTTCTTCCAGAGTTGATAAGCTTTTCAATCTTTTCCTCTGATTTAACTCTATTTTCAAGTCTCTTAATATAATCATCATTACACATAATAACCCTTGTATCAATATCAGGGTGTGTCTTTGTGATAATATCATGAGCAATATTGAATATTTTAATTGGAGTATCTACTGAATAAGGATCAGCTATATTTACATATAGAGGATTAAGCTCTCTATATCCATGATTTATAGCCTCTATACAAGCTCCAAAATCAATATCCTTACGCATAATTACAAAGGTATTAGTTTCATAATAGAAAATATAGCCACCCCTATTAACCCTTGATACCTCATCTATAAATCTTAGGAATATTGACTTTCTTTCATCGTAATCATTTAAGGCTGGAAGTCTATTATCAAATACTACAAATAAAAGACCAAATCTTTCATTTCTATAATATGTTTCTCTTACATAATCAAGAGCTGCCTGTCTATTAAATATTCCAAGCGTCTTATTGATATAGAATCCATGATTCTCAAGTGATATATAAAGCACTACTACTCCAATAGAGCATCCAAATCCTACAAGTAATAGGTAGTGATTCATCTCTAGAATATAATTCCATAATAGCTGAATTAAGGAAGCTACAATCCAGCATAAAATCCACACTCTTGTAGCATATGCTCTTTTTTGTGTCATTTTATGCTTTCCTACAAATGTTAGGGCAAACGCTACTGCAAGGCAAGCAATCGAGCAGATATAAATCCATGTGATTGCAAAGCCTGATGTAACATCCTTACCAAAGCCTGGCTCATTTATAACATTAATAGGGCAGGCATATGTTAAAAGGGCTAAAACTATACCTATTGGAGTTAAAGCTCTATAAAGTATACGGTATAGAGATACATTAGCCTTATAAATATCATATATTACATAATCTAGTGCCATATAGCTTATAAGAGGCAGTGTTACAAGATATGATTTACATATAAAGACTGTAAAGAAAGCATCCTCATAATATTCAATTAAAATCAAGGATAGGATATCTAATCCTAGGTTTAGAATTAAAAGTCCAATAATTCTAAATAGCTGTCTTGTAGTCTTAAAGAATATCTTCTTTTGTGTTAAAAAGATAACAAGTATTACAAGAACATTTACAAGTCCTGCGACCTGAAATGAAATGTTAATCATATCTTCACCTCCCTCTGCTAGGCTTTATTTTCATACTTACCTATATTTTATCATATATTTATTTTTTTTAATGTTTTAATCATATATTTTTGCAAAAAAAAGATAGTGCGCACAAAAACGCACTATCTATTATCATCACAATCATATAATTTTCTTAATTCTTTTGCCGCAGATGTTAGATTAGTTAAGCTTAAAACTGTCTCCTCAACTCCACGTGTTTTTAATCCACAATCAGGATTAATCCATAATTTTTTTGGATCAATATATTCTATCATCTTCTTTACTGAAGATACTATTTCTAGAACTGAAGGGACTCTTGGTGAATGAATATCATACACACCAGGACCAACCTCTGTTTTAAAATCATTTTCCTTTAATGCCTTAAGAACTTGCAAATCACTTCTTGACGCCTCAAAGGTAATAACATCCGCATCCATGTCATCTATTGATTTAATAATATCATTAAACTCTGAATAACACATATGTGTATGTATTTGTGTTTCTGGCTTTACACCTGAATGAACAAGTCTAAATGCAGGGATAGCGAAATCTAAATATTCCTTATTCCAATCCTCTTTTCTTAGTGGAAGCTTCTCACGAAGGGCAGCCTCATCTATTTGAATAATATTTATTCCATTATCCTCAAGGTCTAATACCTCATCACGAATAGCTAAGGCTATTTGTGTTATTTGATCCTTTATTGATATATCCTCTCTTGGAAAGCTCCAATTTAGGATGGTAACAGGCCCTGTAAGCATTCCCTTAACAGGCTTTTTTGTAAGAGACTTTGCATAAGAGCTCCACATAACAGATATTGGATTTCTTCTTTTTATATCTCCCCATACAAGAGGTGGCTTAACACAACGAGTACCATATGATTGAACCCATGCATATTCTGTAAATATAAATCCATCTAGATTAATACCAAAATATTCAACCATATCATTTCTTTCATATTCTCCATGGACTAAGACATCAAATCCAAGACGTTCCTGAAGCTCTATACATTCTTTAATCTTTTTCTTAACAAAGCTATTATATTCATCCTCTGAAATATCAGCTACTCTAAGCTTTTTTCTTTCTTGCTTAACATCATTTGTTTGTGGGAATGAGCCTATAGTAGTTGTTGGGAAAAGTGGTAATTTAAATACTTCACGTTGTATTTTTTCTCTTTCATAAAATCCTGGATGCCTAATATAGTCAGATTCCTTAATATTAGATATTCTATCCCATACAGCGCTATTAGTCCTTCCATCAATATTAAATAATTTTTGATTTTCAAGGTATCTTTCATCATTCTTATAATCAATAGATATAAGATTTTTAATATCAAGAAGCTCCTTAAGCTTTTCATAGGCAAAGCTTAAATGCTTCTTATATTTTTGGTCAAGAATTATTTCACTACTAACTCTATAAGGAACATGAAGAAGGGAACATGATGTAGATAGGACTATATTTGATGAAACTGTTTTTAGTTTATTTATTAATTCTATGGTTTTATTATAATTATTCTTCCAAATATTTTTTCCATTTATAACTCCCGCAAATAAAACCTTAGAATTATCAAAACCATTATTTATAATTAGATCAAGATTTTTCTTACCTTCTATAAAATCAAGTCCAATTCCGTCAAATGGTAGTGATAATAAATCTTTGTAATTATCTCTTACATCACCAAAATATGTTTGAATTAAAATCTTTAAACCATTCTTTTCCTCTAAAAGGACAGAATAGATATCTTTAAATAATTTCTTTGATTCATTATCTAAATCTAAGACTATGCATGGCTCATCAAGCTGTAGCCATGAAGTGCCTATCTCATTTAGTCTTTTAAATAATTCTTTATATCCTAATACTAAGTCAGAGACATAAGAATCCTTAGTCTTTGAACCACATACTCTTGATAATGTTAAAAGTGAATATGGACCTAAAATAACAGGCTTTGTCTCATATCCTTCCTCTTTAGCCTCAAGATATTCATCAATTATCTTACTTGATACAAGCTCAATTTTAGTATCATCATAAAGCTCAGGGACAAGATAGTGATAATTTGTATTAAACCACTTTTTCATCGCAAGAGCTCTAACATCTCCATTTGGACCCTGATATCCTCTTGCTTGTGCAAAATAAGTATCAATAAAATTAAGTCCTAAATCCTTATACCTATTAGGAATAATATTAAACGCCATTGCTGTATCAAGAGTAGTATCATAGAATGAAAAATCATTTGATGGAATAAAATCTATTCCACTTTCCTTCATTATTTTCCAATTAGAGACCTTTAGCTTATGAGCACATTCTTCAAGCTTTTCATAAGAAATCTCTTTTTTAAAATATTTTTCTGTAGAGAACTTTAATTCTCTATATAATCCCACACGGGGAAAACCAATTACATTTGTCTTCATATATTCAACCTCCAAACCCATCTTCAATTATATGATAAAAGTTTGATATTCTGAAATACACAAATGTACTGGTTTGCTATAACTTTTGGTTATGCTATAGTTTAATATATTTAGATAAGGATTCTAAATATATCTTTCCAATTCTAGATGGAATATAATCTTTATTAGTAATGTATCCTATGTGCATATTAGTTTTAATATCTAAAGGACGCGCTATTATATGTTTTCCATTTAGCGCTTCATCAATTACACCAGAGCACGTAGTATATCCATTTAGACCAATTATTAAATTAAATAATGTGGCTCTATCTCTTACTCTAATATTTTTTTGTTTAATATCTGGTGTAAATATTTCTTCAGAAAAATAAAATGAATTATGATCTCCTTGGACATAAGAAAGATATGGGTATTGCTTTAAATCATCAAGGGTAATTATATCCTTTTTACTAAGCTCTGATTTATCAGATATAAAGACATGAGGCCTTGCTACAAAAAGCTCATTAAAAACCAAGCCTTCTGCCTTTAATATTTTAAGTATTACCTCTTTATTGAAATCATTTATATATAATATACCAATTTCAGATTTCATAAGCTTAACATCTCTAATTATTTCATATGTCTCAGTTTCAATTAAAGAAAAATCATATTCTAAAGCTTTATCATGCTTAATCATATCAACAAAGGCATTAACCGCAAAGCTATAATGCTGAGTAGATACGCAGAATTGCTGTTTCATAACTGATTTTTTAATATACTTTTCCTCAATTAGGCTAGTTTGATCTAATACTTGTCTTGCATAACCTAAAAATATTTCTCCATCCTTAGATACTAAAATTCCTTTATTAGTTCTTTGAAAAATAATAATTCCAATCTCTTCCTCAAGCTCATGTAATGCCTTTGTTAAAGCTGGCTGAGAAATATATAATTCTTCTGCGGCTTTAGATATGGAATTACATGTAGCTAATTTACATACATAATTTAATTGCTGTAATGTCATATAAATCCCCCTTTTTTCTTTATAAAAATTATAACATTTTTATTTTAAAAAAGAGAATGAAATCAATCATTCTCTTCTAA
>JAILRQ010000044.1 GCA_024698125.1 Acholeplasmatales bacterium | reverse complement strand
TTTTTTGTTATGAATATGAAGTTTAATAAGGAAATTGATGCGTTTTGTACAGTATTAAATCGTATAGTTTTTTGGATAAATGATGGACAGCTTTATAAAGGATATATAAGAGAAGTACATATAAAATCTGATAGATCAATCTTATTTAAGCTCATTTTAGGGCTTTATTTTTTTATGTTGTGTTGCCCAATTTAGGCCGTAGGCCGGGGGCGACACTAAATTGCCCCCCCTAAGACACCAAAATTTTTGATAGAGCCCATAACCACGGGAAATTTAAAAATCGACTTTTTAAGGTTTTTGGTGTCTTAACCCCCCCCCAAGTCGATTTTTTTATTTTATATTAAATTGTAAAAATTAATCCTTTTGATGATTTAATTCCTTTTTTGATGTTGTCAAGCGGTATTTTAAAAGGTTCTAAGCTTGAAAAAAGAGGGGTACAAGAATAGTAATTTGACAATTCTTAAATTATTTGATAAAATGAAATAGAATATTTACCAGGTTAAGTAATATTCTAATTATGAGAATTACTATGCGGAGTAATTCTCTTTTTTTATTGTTTTGCATAATATCACCTCATCTACAGGTATTTGGGTGATATTATGTGAAATAATACTGATGGGTGATGAAGATTGGTCAGGGTGGAAAAATACAGATTATACCTAATAAGAACTATTCTATGTAATAGCTTCTTATATGCTTGTTGGTCTTAAGTTCTCCAAGTTTTAATCCAAACTCTTTAATAGCAGCATTGATATCATTTTTATAATTGATCATATCATATTGAGTAAGTCCAAGTTTTTCTTCCATTTCCTGGAATGTAATTTCTTTTTTCTTAAGAAGAGTATAGACAATATAAATAAGGCAAAATGATTTTTTGTGCTTTACATGTCTTTTCATATTTTTACCTCCTTTCTTTGAATATTTTTAAAATTTTATTTAAATTTTTTTAAAATCCTATTGAAAAAAGTTTTATATTGAGTTATTATTAAGACAAATAGCAAAGAATATAAGTTGTTTAGTAGCTAGTACGGACTCTGACTCCATCATTCGTAGGTTCGATCCCTACTAGTCCTGCCACTTATAAAATATAGGTAATGGAGTCATCCATTACCTTTTTTGTTTCCTATATTAAATTGAGTGATTAATTAATAATTGAATAAAAATTAGTATTTATTAAATTTTTATCATATATTTTTAAATAAAATTCAAAATTATAGGCTTTTTTAATAAAAACTATAATATTTAATATTAAATTATGTTAAAATAAACGCTGTATAGTTGAGGTATAAGCTTTGGAAAAAATATTTAATTATATTAAGAATACTAGCATCGTGGCTAGTGTGCTTAGGCTTGGTCTTGGTATTATATTTATGATACTTGGATTTATTCTAGGCTATTATTATAATTCAATATGGATTGTTATTGCAGTACTTTTATGTATGGCTGAGAGTGTAATTATTATTGCGCTTCAGACAAGAAAAGGTAAAAGAAGGCTTATGCTTGAGCAAAGTATTATAGATGAATATTTTAAAGGCTTTAAAAGAGTTAGTAGCTCAAATGCTTTATCTAAGGCTTATAAAATGTTTATGTATGATAAAATACTTTCCCAAAGGGAAATGTATTACCTTATAGAAGGAAGTATTAATGGAATTAATGTTTCTATTTGTAAGGCTAAGGGAGTAATTGGATTTCATTTATTTAAAACCTATTACATAACTATTTATGCAATAGATTTAAAGAAGGAAATTGATTTAAATGAAATTAAATCATCATGCCTTAGAAATTATAGGTATGAGGTATTTGATAATAAGCTATTCATTACAACTATATGCTCAAGTTCACGTGGTAGAGCTATGTCACTTGAGCCTACAGTTTATAAGAATTATAATGAATGGGTTAAAAGAATAAAGGCTGAATATAGCTTTATTGAATTGCTTTGTAAGAGGATGGAGGATTAAATTATGAAGAATCTTATTATTAAAGAAGGATACAAGTCAAAGCTTGATCTATTAGAGACAGAGGTTGCAATTAAGTTTTGTAAGGATACATTCCAGCAGGCTTTAGCAAAGGCTTTAAACCTAACTCGTGTATCTGCACCACTTTTTGTTTTCCCAGAGACAGGTTTAAATGATAACCTTAATGGATATGAAAGAGCAGTATCCTTTGATATTTTAGAGCTTAAGAAGGATGTTGAGATTGTTCAATCTCTTGCAAAGTGGAAGAGAAATGCTCTTCATAGATATGGCTTTGAGGTTGGTAGTGGTCTTTATACTGATATGAACGCTATAAGACGTGATGAGGATTTAGATAATATTCACTCAGTTTATGTTGATCAATGGGACTGGGAGAAGGTTATTGATAGAAAGAATAGAACACTTGGATTCTTAAAGGCTACTGTTAAAAAGATTTATAAGGTTTTACAAAAGACTGAGGATAAGATTAACGCTAAGTATCCTGTATTTACTAAGAAGCTTCCAGAAAATATTACATTTATCTCAACTAAGGAGCTTGAGGAGATGTATCCACAATTATCTCGTAAGGAAAGAGAAAACGAGATTGCAAAGAAGTATGGAGCAGTATTCCTATATCAAATTGGATGGCCTCTTAAGGATGGAGAGCCTCATGATGGAAGAGCCGCAGACTATGATGATTGGAAGCTTAATGGAGACATTTTAGTTTATAATCCAGTCTTAGAGACTGCATATGAGATTTCATCAATGGGTATCCGTGTTGATGAAAAGTCAGTTGTTAAGCAATTAAAAGCAAAGAAAGAGACTCAAAAACTTGAAAATCCTTACGTTAGAGGTATAATAGAAGGTGAACTACCACTTACAATTGGTGGAGGTATTGGACAATCTAGATTATGTATGTTCTTCCTAGAAAAGCTACATATAGGAGAGGTTCAATCATCAGTATGGAGTGATAGTGATATGGAGATATTTAATAAGAACAATATTAATATCTTATAGGAGTTGATATCTTATGGCACATGAGCAAGTAGCAAAGCTTGAGGGTATGCTTCGTGTTAAAGAAAATGCCAAAGAAATGTATTCGTTAGCGGAGACTCTTTTTAAGAGTGCATCAATGTCTCTTGATAAGGAAGCCATGATGGTTTCTGATTATTATAGAGCATTCTATTACTATTATTTTAAAAATAATGTATCAAAGGCAATTAACTACGCTAAGGCAGCACTTAACGCAGCAAACGAATTAAAAAATACTAAATATATTACACAATCTGCCGACTTAGTCGGTGTTTTGTGTTTAAGAAAGTTTGAAATATTCCAGGCATTAGAGCCATTACTTTTAGCCTATAATGTTTCTGCAAAGGTACAGGATAAGAAGGGAATAGCTGCAACTACCCTTCATATCGGAGATTTATTCTTTGCGTTAAAGGATTATCAAAAGGCCTTCACATATTATGTTGAGGCTCGTGATATGGCTATGCGTAATGAGTTTGAGCGTGATGTTTTATTCGAGAATATCTTATTTAAGCATATTGTTACATCAATTATGCTAAATAAGATTGAAATTCTTGAGTCAACTATAAACATTGCCATCATGAACTTTGATGGAATACAGCAGGCTCCTTTTATAGCATTAAAGGAGATTGTATCATTACTTAAGAGATTACAATATATTGAGCGTTCAATAGTTGAGGATATTTATTCAATATTTATAAGAATTGATGATATTGATGATGCCAATGAAAGAGCAAGAGTAGCATTATTACTACAGGGTCTTGTTGAACGTACTGATGATACAGATTTAATTATTGATTATACTGAGCTTTTGGATACATATAAGCAAGAGGTTAAAAATATTACTCTTAAGGAGGAGATTGAGTCTGTTAAGGCTACCCTTCTTGGATTTGATACTGATTCAGAGCAGGCACTTGGATATGCAATGATTTTAGCTACAGAAAACAGCTTAATGTCTGAGGCACTAGATTTTGCGATTAAGAGAATCTTAAGTCTTCAGGTTGCAGAGTCTGAGCGTGATAATGAGATCCTTAAGAATAAGGAGCTTGAGCAAATCAGTGCAACTGATGAGCTTACAGGTCTATTTAATAGACGTACTGGAGTTCAAAAGATTGAAGAGGCATTACAGGATTCTTCAAGAGTATCTTATGCCTTCATTATGCTTGATATTGATAACTTCAAGCAAATCAATGATAACTATGGTCATGGAGTAGGAGACCAAACATTAGTCTTCCTATCTAAGACATTAAGATCAATATTTGAAACAGATTCTATTGTAACTCGTCTTGGTGGAGATGAGTTCGTAGTTCTACTATATAACCTTCCAACAGAATATGATATTCGTAAGTCTGTAGGAGTTTATAAGGTAAACCTATTAATCAACTACCTACAAAATACACCACTTGATTACCTTGAGGGTAATACAGTATCAGTATCTTGTGGAGTTGTACTAGAGGATGGAGATTTTGATTCTCTATATCAAAAGTCTGATATTGCCTTATATTCTTCAAAGGCTGCTGGTAAGGGTAAGGTTACTGTATACGATAAGGGTGCAGATGAGGAGCAAGAAGAGGCTACATCTAAGCCTGAGGCTACAGCTGAAAAGCCAGCTGAGGATATTAATGTTACAGGAAAGCTTACATTAGAGGATGCTCAAAAGGCTGAGGAGGAGCGTAAGAAGGAAATCGCTCGTAAGGCTATTGAGCAAAAGGAAAGAGAAGCTAAGGAAAGAGAGGCTGCTCGTCAGAAGGCTCTTGAGGAAGCAAGAATTGCTGAGGAAAAGAGACGTGCTGAGGAGGAAGCTAATAGAAAGAAGACTGAGGAAGAGCTTGAGGAAGAGGCCGAGACTGAGGTTATCGGAGGAGCAGATAATAATGAAGCAACTGACGATGAATCTAAGCAAGAGGTTGATAACGAGCTTGATCAGCTATTAAATAGCTTTACACAAGCAGTTGAGGAGGCTGAGGCCTCTAGTGAGGATGAGGATGAGGAAGAGGAAGCTGAAGCTCCTGTTATGCATCTTGATCCTAAGGAAATATTACGTAGACGTCGTGAAGCCATTCTAAAGGCCGCTAATATGGATATGGATGACGACGATGATGATGAGGACGAAGACGATGATGATGAGGATGAGAAGCCAAGAAAGGTTGATCCTAAGGAGCTTCTTCGTCAACGTAGAGAGGCTATCCGTGCTAAGGCAATGGCCGCATCTAAGGCATCTAATGTAGATGAGGACGACATCAATGGTGAGGATGACGAGCCAGATGATGATGAGGATGAATAATATGCAAATCGGAGTATTTGGTGTTGGAGCAATAGGTAAAGCTATTGCTTCATTCATATATAGCTATACTAAGGATGATATTTATCTTCTGGCCTTAGATAAATATTATAAAAGAATTGAAAATGGAATAAATGTAAATGGCGTTCATTATGATGTAAAAGCATCACAGGATATAAAGCCAGATTATTTATTCGTTTGTGTTAAAAATTATGATTTAGAAAAATCCCTTGATGATATTAGCCATTTTGTTGGAAAGAATACTGTAATAATTCCACTGCTTAATGGAGTATGTGCCCATGATACATTACAGCATCGCTTCCCATTAAATAAGGTTACATATTCAATGATTAAAATTGAGGCTAACCAGAAGGATAATGGAGATGTTATAACATCAAACGTAATCCTTTTAGGTCTTGGTGATAGATATAATGTTGGAGAACCAGACTATCTAAA